>JBCCTP010000095.1:0-12031 GCA_039198505.1 Actinomycetota bacterium
GATGGCGATCTAGACACCAGACTCCTCCATAGCCCGGTACTGCTGGTAGCCGAGCTGATCGACCGCGACCGGCGAGTCCCGACCGGCCAACACGTCGATCACCGAGAGCATGTCGGCCGCCCACCGGCGGGTCATGTCCTCCGTACGTCGTCCGGCGAGGAACACCGTGGTCCCGATCGCGGGCCGCACCTCGTCGACGAAATCGTTGTGGCCGGCGAAGAAGTCGCACTCGAAGAAGTCCCAGACGACGACCGGACCCTCGGTCGACACCCACGCGTACCGAGCGCCGTTGTGCATCACCCAGACCTGCATGTTGGTGGTGTCGGTGGCGTACCGGATGTTCATCGGGTCGTACAGGATGATCCCGCCGAGCCCGCTCCGGCGGAGCTGGGAGCGAACCCGGTCGAGCCGGTACCGCCGCATCGCAGGGAGGTCGGGCAGGTCGAGCCCGGCCGCCGTCCACTCGGCCTCGAGCGCCGGCCCGGGTCCGATCACGAGGTGATGGTTCTCCTGACCCGCCGCCCGGAAGTGCGCGCCGTGGGCAGCGAGGCTGGCAGCGACCTTGCCGGACACGACGTGTCGGCTCTCTTCCTCGCCCGTCGATCTCTGGTCAGTCGAGCAGGGCGTCGGCGCGCACGCGGTCGATCTCGGCCGCCTCGTGTTCGGGGAGCACGCGCCCGAACAGCTGGCGGGTCCGTTCCACACGACCGATCACCCCTGCCTCGCTCGTGTAGGCGAAGATCGCCGCGTGGCGCGGGCACGAGTCGGCGCCGACGCGGCTCACGCGATGCAGCGAGTACCGGCCGCGGAAGATCTGCAGATCGCCCGGCCGGAGCTCGAGCGTGTGCACGCCGTCCCGACCGCCATCGAGGACGTCCTTGATCGCCTCGAACCCCTCGTCGTCGGGCGTGCGGATGTCGGGCACGTACTCGAACACGCCACCCTCGTCGGCCTCGGCGACGAGCACGGTGACCGCGAAGTCGTTCGTGTCGAAGTGCCACGTGAACTGCTGGCCGGGATCGAGGATGTTGGCGGTGAGCCCGGCGAGCGGGTCGGCGTAGCAGTGCAGTTCGGGCTCGCCCAGACAGTCGGCGACGAAGGAGGCCACCTCGGGCGATCGGAACACGACGTCGGTGGCGCACCCCGCCTCCCAGCTGTCGCCCGGGATGAAGCCGCTCGACCGTTCGAGGAACGTGTTCACCGCGTGGTCGTCCGGGTAGTCGGGGTTCGCCTCGACGTGGAAGTACGGGTTCATGATCTGCGTCGAATAGTGCGTCGTGTGCTTGCGGGCGACGATCTCCTCGTCGAGCGTGCGGACCGCATCGGCGCGGACCAGCCCCGGGACCACCGCACATCCGGTGGCGCCGAGATCGGACCGTGCGCGCTCGACCGCAGCCGCTCGTTCGGGCGACGTCGGGTCGTGGATCGGATGACGATCGAGGTCGATCAGATCGGCGATCGAGACGTCGTCGGTGATGGGTGTCCTCATGACGTCACCTCCCAGGGTGCGGTCCAGTCGCCGTCGAGGCGGAAATCGAGTCCGAGGTCGTCTTCGAGCCGTTTCGCCACGTGCAGTTCGCCCACGTGTCGTCCGTACCGGTCGCCTGCGACGGCGAACGCGTCGTGGGCGGCGTCGGTCATCGGCAGGGGCCCGGCCATCCCCTCGCGCAGCTCGTCGATCAGCCCGAGGTCCTTGAGACACAGGTCGAGCGTGAACGACGGGTCGTAGTGACCGGCGAAGATCGACGGCGCGTCGTGGCGGGCGACGAACGAGTCGCCGACCGACTCGCGGATCGCCCGGTACAGCGTGTCGAGCTCGACCCCGTGGTGGAGCCCGAGTGCGAATCCCTCGCCGATCGCAGCAGCAGCGACGAACCACAGCTGGTTGGTCACGAGCTTGACCACGTTGCCGGTTCCGAGCGCGCCGCACCGGATGACGGTGCCGAGATGTTCGAGCACGTCGACGGCACGATCGACGGCCGCCGCATCGTCGCCGCCGGCGAAGAGGGTGAGGCGTCCGGTCCGAGCTCCGTCGACGGCACCGGTCACGGGTGAGTCGACCACCGACACCCCGTCGGGGGCCTGAGAGGCGAGTTCGAGCACAAGCTCCTTGCGGTTGGTCGTGAGGTCGACCCACACCGAGCCGGATCTCAGCGCTGCGAGTGCTCCACCGTCGCGCATCACCGTCACGACGTGCGACGGATGGGGCAGGGACGTGAGCAGCAGGTCGGCGCGCGAGGCGCAGTCAGCTGCGGACGCGCCTGCGGTGGCTCCCGCCTCGACCGCATCGCCAACTCTCGACTCGTCGAGGTCGAACGCCACGACGTCGTAGCCGGTCTCGGCCAGCCGTCGACACATGGGCCCGCCCATGTTCCCGAGACCGACGAACCCGATCGTCTCTCGCTGCACCGCCACCTCCGAACGCTCGGGACCGACTCGATCCCCCATCGACCAGTTCGATGATGTCCAGTACGTTCCTCGCTGTGGTCGACACTGTCAACCGCCCCCGGGTCGATCCGTCCATCGATTCGTTCGATGTCTCCGACCGCTGGCTCCGGATCTTCCACGTCGCTGCCCGCGAACGCTCGTTCACCGCGGCCGGCCGTGTCCTCGGAGTCGGTCAGCCGTCGGTCAGCCATGCGATCCGCCAACTCGAACGCAGCCTCGGCGCCACGCTGTTCGACCGCTCGGCGTCCCCGATCGAGCTGACATCGCGCGGTGCCGAGCTGTGGCGCGAGCTCGCGCCGGCGTTGCACCGGATCGACCGCGCGGTGGCGCGCCTGCGCGACGGCGATCGATCGGTGGCGGTCTCGGTCTCCACGTCGTTCGCGACGTGGTGGCTCCTCCCCCGGCTGCCGGCGTTCAAGCTCGCCCACCCCGACATCGAGCTGCGTTGCATCACGTCCGACGACGACGAGCGAGTGGGTCGCGACGAGGCCGACGTGTGGATCCCCCACGGGCCCGGTCCGTGGCCGGCGTTCGACCAGGTCGACCTGGCTCCCGAGCGGATCGTCGCGGTCGCCGCGCCGTCGATCGCCGAGCGCCTGTCCGACCCGTTCTCGCCGGCCGCGGTCGCCGAGGCGCCGCTGATCCATCTCGAGGAGGCGTACACGTCGAGGTTCGACTGGCGACGGTGGTGCACGGCGAAGAACGTCGAGCTACCGGCCGGATCGGCCATGGTCTCGAACGACTACGCGATCGTGGTCCAAGCGGCGCTCGACGGCCAGGGGGTGGCGTTGGGGTGGAACCACATCGTCGCTCCGCTCGTCGAGAGCGGTCGGCTCGTGCCGGTCGGAGGCGACGCGATCGAGACCGACGCCCCCTTCGTCATCCTCACTCGACGCGGCCACGACTCGGATGCGATCGACCGGTTGACGTCGTGGCTGACCGCCGCCGCCGGCTGAGACGCTCGGGGCGGACTCTCAGCTTCGCACCGCTGCCAGCGAGCGAGTGCTCCGCAGGTCGTCTCGGTCGAGATAGCAGCCGATCAGTCGGCGACGACCGGCCGAGCCGAGCCGGAAGGCGGTTCGACCGTGGAGCATGCGGTGGTTGTCGAACACAAGGAGCTCGCCCGGCCCGAGTGGCACGACCGCGTGCCGATCGGGATCGTCGAGGATCTCGTCCCAACGACGGAGGGCGGCGTACACCTCGGGCGCACGCTCGGCGTCGACCGACGGCGAACCGACCAGGTCGGGCGCCCGACGGACGATCGAATAGCGACCGGCCGTGTCGAGCGAGATCGTCGGAGCGCGACCACCGATCGCCACGTCGTCGCGGACGAACGGGAAGCTCAGCTCGGTCTGTGTGAGCAGCCCCCAGGCATCGGGATCCTCGACACGGAGCCGTTCGGCGGCGGCGAACCCGTCGGCGAGTGTGGTCGCACCACCGGCGACGTCGACGACGCACGCCAGCAGGAGCTGCACGGACGGCGGATGAGTTCGATACGGCAGGTCGGTGTGCACGGCCAGGTCGCGTTCGCTGTCGACTGCGGTCACCGGCCGGATCGTGGCCTCGATCTCCCAGGTCGCGCCGTAGTTGGTGGGCTGCACGACCCCCAACCGGGAGGCGATCGCCGCGAGCGAGGCCTCGTCCGTCCCTACGCCGTCGATCAGCACGGCGCCGTCCCGGAACAGCGCGTCGACGACCGTCACCACGCCGGCATCGGTCTCCACTTCGCCGGCTCCGACCCGCCGGACCGTCGGGCGGCCTTCGCTGACCGGACCGTCGACCGCACCGGGACGAGCGCCGACCTCGGACTCGACGAGGTCGACGAGCGGGACGCTCGAGCGATGACCGTCGGAGGTCTCCACCTCGATCACCCCATCGATGATCTCGGCCGACCGGATCGTGAGATCGGGCGGCAGATCGGCCCACGGCACGAGACGCTCGTTCGACGTCGGTCGCCGGCACTCGGGACAGACGCAGCCGTCGCGCAGTCTCAACGCATGCACGTCGACGCGAGCGCGTGCGCGATCGGACGGCTCGGCGACCAGCGACACGACGGTGTCCGAGCAACCGACGATGCGCATGTCGAGATCCTGCCCGATCACGCCATCCCCTGGCGGTCGCCGATCACCTCGACGCCGTCGGTCGCCGACACCGCGACCACGAGATGGCTGATCAGCTCGTCGAGCTGTGGCGGGATCTCGGAGTCCGCCCGTCGAATGACGCCGATGGTCCGCGACAGATCGGGATGGTCGAGTCGGACCAGCCGAGCGCCGCGGGGCACGGCGTCGCCGATGATCGACGGGACCACCATGACCCCTCGGCCGGCCGCGACCAGCGAGAGTGCCGTCCGGAATCGATCGACGACGTAGTCGGGCGTCCGCAACTGTCGGGCGATCGCCAGTTCCCGATCGACGGTCGTGCGGAGCTCGGCATCACGCGAGAAGCCGATCAGCGGCTCGGTCGAGAGGTCGCCGAGCTCGATCCGCCGTCGGCGAGCGAGGCGATGCCCGGACGGCACCGCGACGCGGAACTCCTCCCGCCAGAGGGGGCGGATCTCGAGATCACCGTCGACGTCGGAGAGGTCACCCAGGCCCGCAGCCGCCCGCCCGGTCGACACCGCGTGCTCGACCGCGGCCTGGAGACCCTCGACGCACTGGAGTCGCAGCACGCCGTCGAGCTCGGCCATCGCCGTGGCGAGGTGGACCTCGGTCACCGAGCTGAGGCTCGCGATGGTGAGCCGCGGAGGCGGCCGGTGGTCGGGACGTGTCGCTCGCAAGGCGGCATCGAGCTCGGCGTCCACGACCGCTGCACGTTCGACGAACTCGCGACCGACGTCGGTGAGCCGGACCGATCGCGTGGACCGGTCGAAGAGGGCGGCGCCCACGATCGATTCGACGGCCGCGACCGATCGCGACACGTTGGACTGCGAGCTCCCGACACGGAGGGCGGCCTCGCTGAAGCTCCCCGTCGTCGAGACGGCCAGAACGGCGCGGAGCCGTGACGGCGTCAGTCCATCGATCTCATGAGCTGAATTCATGCGTCCAGCGAATATATGTCGACCGACTCCCACCGGGAGATCGTGAGCCACGAGACTCGGCCCGTGTCGACGACCTCCGCTGCCCCGCCGCCTCTCACGGCCCGGCGTCTCACGTTCGACGACCAGCTCGCGCTCCAGGAGCACTTCCATGCGAGCGGATGGTCCGACGGGCTCCCGGTCGTGCCGCCCACACCCGACGCGGTCCGCGCCTGCCTCGACGGCGCGCTTCTCGATCCCGACGAGTTGATCGGGGTCGAGCCGGTGCGGCACCGCGCGGTCACCGCGGAGAAGGTGGCCGTCAACGCCGTGATGGCCGGCTGCCTCCCCATGCACTTCCCGGTCGTCGTCACCGCCGTCACGGCGATGCTGTCGGAGACGTTCCTCCTCCACGGAGCGACGGCGAGCACCGGTGGATGCGCGGTTCTCGTCGTGGTCAACGGACCGGTCCGCCACCAGATCGGGATGAGCGGGTCGTTCAACGCCGTGGGCCCGAGCGACCGCGCCGGAACCTGCATCGGTCGAGCGGTGCGGATGGTGCTCGGCAACCTGCTCGAGATCCGGCCCGGCGAGATCGATCGGGCCACCCTCGGCCATCCGGGCAAGATCAGCTTCTGCATCGCCGAAGACGAGGAGAACACGCCGTGGCTCTCGCTCGCCGCCGAACGCCTCGGCGATCCGAACGCCTCGGCGGTGACGGTGATGGCCGCGATGGGTCCCCGTCAGATCATGAACGAGTGGACGACCGAGCCGAGCGAGATCCTCGACACGTTCGCCGCCGAGATGACCGCCAACATGCGCAACTACTCGATCTGGGGCGGCAACTACGCCATCGTCGTCCCGCCCCAGCTGCGCGAGCACTTCGACGCCGCCGGATGGTCGAAGGCCGATGTTCGCGAGTACGTGTACGAGCGCGCCCGGATCCGTCGGAGTGAGTGGGCCGACGTCGGCAAGGCCAAGGCGGTGGGCGACAAGGGCGATCGCGAGTACGCCGCGCTCACCGAACCCGACGATCTCCTCGTGATCGCCGCAGGTGGCCCGGCCGGAGGATTCGGGGCGGTGATCCCACCCTGGCTCGGCGCCAAATCACGGGCGGTCACCCTGCCCATCGGCGCCTGCATCGATTGCTGATCGACGAAGGAGCGTCGCGATGAGTTCGAGTTCGACACCGCAGTTCGGAGGACCGATCGAAGTCCTCGACCCGACCTACGAGGAGGCGTCGAGGTCGCTCGCGCCGGCGCGACGGCTCGACTCGGTGGCCGACCACACCGTCGGAATCGTGTCGAACGGCAAGCACGGGACCGTGCCCTTCTTCGACGCTCTCGAACGCGAGCTCCGCGACGAGTTCGGGGTCGGGAACGTGGTCCGGCTCGTCAAACCCAACTACAGCGCTCCGGCCGGCGACGAGATCCTCGACCGGACGACCGAGTGGAACGCGCTGATCTCGGGGATCGGCGATTGAGGCAGTTGCTCGTCGTGCAGTCTGCACGATGCCGTGTCAGGTGAGCAGCGGGGCATCCCCTCGGTCAGCGTGATGACCGAACGGTTCGTGTCCGCCGCCGAGTTGATGGGCCAGGTGCTCGGCGCGCCCGACCATCCGTTCGTCGTCATCCCCCACCCGATCAGCAGCGCGACGACCCCCGAGCTCGACGCCGCCGCGCGGATCGCCGCGGCCCAGTGCGTGGCGATCCTGACCGGCCACGCCACCGACCATCCCGCGATCCATCCTGCGATCACGTCATGACCGACGACCGGACACCCGAGACCCGCGCCTGGTCGGCGCTGGGCGAGCTCTACCACCGTCAGCTCACCGGCCTCCTCCTCGGCATGGTCACGCGACTGGGAACCCAGCCCGCCGCCGACGTCATGTTCCGGCTCTTCCGCAATCAGCACCTCGAGGCGTTCCATCCGGGGCTCGCGAAGCTCGGCCTCACCGACGAACCCGATGCGGTCGCCTGCGCGAAGTACCACGTCCTGTCGAACGCCCTGGGGGGCGTCCGGGTCGAGTGGATCCCCGAGTCCGACACGAAGTCGTGGGTCCGCTACCTGCCGCCGCGCTGGATCTTCGACGGGACCGCGGTGTGCGGCGTCCCGACCGAACTGAGCCGGGCCATGTTGCGCGGATGGCACGGACACAACGGCGTGTCGCTCGGCAACGATCGCCTCGGTTTCGTCGCCACGTCGCAGACGACCGATGCGCAGGTCGGTCTCGTCGGCTACTACGTCGAGGAGGAGGAACCCCTCGACCCCGACGATCGGGTGCGCTTCCGCCCCGGTGAACGACCGCCCGGCTCGGCGACCCCGCTGCCTCTGCCGAGTTGGGATCCGGTCCGCCTCGCGAAGGTCGAGCGGAACTACTCGATGAACTACATCCACACGATCCTGCCGGCGATGACCGAAGTGCTCGGCCCGGCCGACACACGAGCGGTCGCCATCGCCGTGGGCCATCAGATCGGGATGCAGTTCCACCAGCAGGCCATGGAGACGCTCGACGACGAGGGCGCGTTCGTCGACCGCTTCGCACGCCTGCTCGACGGACACGGCCCGAGCTGCCACGTCGACCGCAGCGGAGCGCTCACGCGGGTCCGGCTCGACGAGTGGCGGTTGTTCGATCCGGCCACCGTCCACCCGGTCGTGTTCGAGTCGT
This sequence comes from Actinomycetota bacterium, assembly GCA_039198505.1. GTDB lineage: Bacteria > Actinomycetota > Acidimicrobiia > Acidimicrobiales > Ilumatobacteraceae > Ilumatobacter_A. Next base: position 8,130 of record JBCCTP010000095.1, read on the forward strand.
GGAACGCCGTGTGGGAGGGACTGGCGATGATGGAGGACCGGCGACTCGTGGTCCTCCGACGCCTCGATGCCGGCGACGATGCGTTCGAGTGGGAGATCCGCGACGCGCCGTTCTGGCGCTGACCAACCGGCGACGCCGGATCAGTCGGTCGACGGGCGGGTGGTGATCAGGTCCTGACAGAGCAGCCCGGCGTCGCGGTGCTGGTGCATCGCGTGGTAGTCGGGATGGTTCAGCGTCTGGATGAACGCGGCCCGATTCGGGAAGTGCATGACGAGGACGCCGTCCCAGTCACCGTTGCCGATGAAGTACCGCTCGGTCTGGCCGTACAAGAGGCACGAGCCCCCGACCTCGGCGGCCGCCACCCGGAACGCGTCGACGTACCGCTGGTAGGCCGCCGATCCCGTCTCGTCGTTCCCGTGCATCTCGTGGTCGGCCGGGTACTCGGCCCGCACCCGGAACTTGAGCAGGTTGACCTGCGCGATGGGCCCGTCGTGCGGGTCGTCGCGGAACGCTCGGAACTGGTCGCCGGTGGGCTGGAAGGCGGGCATGCCGTGTCAGCCTGCCAGGTCAACCCACCGCGACCGGAACGTCGCGAGACCGGCCGTTCACCAGATCGCTGCGGCGACGGACGGCCGCGAGATGATCGGCGAGGAAGTGCTCGTTGGCGCCGAGCCGGATCTCGTCGACGGCGCCGGCGTCGATGTTGCGCTGGACGTCGACGGCAGCTGCGAAGTCCTCGTCGGGAACGGTCACGTTCACCCGCTCCCAGTTGCGGTCCCACAGGTCGGTCTCGTCGGCGCGGTCGGCGGGGACGAGCATCGTGAGGCGCGCGGTGGTCCTCGTGGGGTCGGTCGGGCTCGGCCGTAACGAGAACAGCTCGACGTGCCCCGCCTGCCACTGCACGACGGTGCCGGGCACGAGGACGATCGCACCGGTGAGATGGCGCAGCACCTCCCACTCGTCGCGCGGACGCTCGGTGAGTTCCTTCACGAGACGATTCTTCGGGAGCCAGCCGACGAAGTGATCGCCCGTCGGCGACGTGGCCGTGGTGTTGGCCGGGAAGTAGGGCACGATCGAGTCCCGGTGCAGGTACTTCAGGTGGTAGATCTCGAGGAATCCGTCGGTGAGGAGTTTCCAGTTGCAGCCGAGGTCGTAGTCGACGGCGGCGTGATGCACCATCGCTGCAAGCCCGAGTTCGGCGAGCAACTCGTCGACCTCGTCACCGAGCCATTCGGCCACCGTCTCGCCCGACTCGCCCGCCTCGGCGTCCGGGGTCACCCACACGATGCCGTGGCGCTCCTCGCAGGCGAGTCGACGCAGGCCGGTCGTGCAGGGTTCGGAGGACCAGATCCCCGAATCGGTCACGTTGCGGAGCGATCCGTCGAGGTCGTACGACCACGAATGGAAGCCGCACGAGAAGATCCGGGCCGACCCCGACTCGCGGGTCTCGACCGTGGCTCCGCGGTGGGCGCACACGTTGCGCATCGCGTGCACCCGACCCGCGCGGTCGCGGCTGACGATGATGGGAACCCCGGCCAGTTCGACCGTGACGAAGTCGCCGGGCGCCGCCAGTTCGCTCGATGCGAGTGCGGCGACTGGTCCTGCCGCCATGGCCGCGACCTCGTCGCGGTGGATCTCGAGGCTCGTGTACGCGGACGGATCGAGCGACGTGAATGGGTGCTCGGCGGGTCGCGGGCCGTGGTCGACGAGGTCGAGCAGGCGGTCACCGAGGGCGAGTTCCGTCTCTCGTCGCATGCTGGTCTATTATTCGACCCATGGTCGAAACTGTCAAGCCGACCGTCGCTGCCGCAACGAAAGCCACGACGAAGGACAGGACGAAGAGTCGGGCGGAGACGCGGCGCGAACAGCGACGAGCGCTGATCATCGCGGCGGCCGAGGACGAGCTGCGCGAGTCGGGCATTGCGGGCACCACCCTCGCCGGTGTCGGCGAGCGGGTCGGGCTGTCGAAGGGTGCTCTCTACTACTACGTCGACAGTCGCGACGCCCTGCTCGCTCTCGTGCTCGACGACGGCTTGCGAGCGATCCGCTCCGAGGCCGATCGGCTGGCCGGGGAGTCACCCACGCCGCTCGACGAGCTCGCCGCGTTCGGACGTGCCCACGTGCGATGCGCCGTGGAACGGCCCTCGGGCCCGCTCATCGTGTCGAACGTCGACTTCCTCGCCGCGCACGACCCGACCGCCGAACTCCTCCACCACCACGAGGAGGCGGCACGCGAGATCATCGCCCGGGCCGTGGCCGCCGGCCAGCTCCGTCCGGTTCACCCGGTCGTCGCGTCGTCGGCGTTCTTCGGTGCACTCAACACGCTGTGCCGCACGTTCGACCCCGATGGCGAGCTCGGGCTCGACGAGATGATCGACGCGACGCTCGACCTGCTCGTCGGTGGCTGGGCCGCCTGAACCGACCCACGTCGACCGGGACCTGCGTCCGCGACGTCCATGGGTCGACGGAGACGAATACGGTGCGCCCGTGCGGTGGAGCAGCGAGGCGCCGGGTAACCGCGTCGACCTGGGCGCGCTCGGCACGCGACTGAAGGATGTGGTCCGTCGCGTCGCCAGCACGGACCGACACCAGCTCGCCGCCGCCTGCTCACCCCGACGCATGTGGGTGGCGTTCGATCCTCCCGGACAGCTGCGCCACCTCTGGTCACTCGCATCGGGCTTCGTCGGGGTGCGGTCGCGGGTTCCCCACCATCACTCCGCACTGCGCAACCGTGAGACGGCGCAGGCCTCGGCGGCGACCGGTGGCATCACCCCCTCGGACACCGTGTCGGTGGTCCGCTCGTCGTTGGTGCTCACATGGGCTGCCGTCAGCGCTCGGGTCGGCACTCCGACGGCGCGAAGCCGACTCCGCTGACCGTTCGCGCACGCAGTCAGGCCGGGAGATCGCGCCGATCGATCCCCGCGAGACCCACCGCGGCCAGACCCGCGGCGACGGCGGACAGCAGGACGAGCGGCACGACGGCCGATGACTCGGCGGGCACGAGGGCGACGTGTTCGAACGGCGACAGGTTCGACACCCAGGTGGGCAGATCGAGCAACGGCCCGAACATCCCGATGACGAGGCTTCCGGCGACCAGCGCCCAGGTGATCCCGGTCGCCCGCGGTGACCACCCGGTGATCGCGACCCCGACGCCGACGACGACGAGGAGCGCCGGTACGTACGACAGACCGGCGCCGAGGAGAGAGGGCGCCCGGTCGAGCTCGCCGGTCGCGATGAGCACGCCGATCGCCACCCACAGCGCTCCGAGGACGACAACCGCCACGGATCCGATCGCCGCCACCCCGGCGTGCGACCCGAGCCACGACCGACGGGTGATCGATCCGGCCATCAGCGGCTCGGCGCGTCCCGACGTCTCCTCGCTGCGGGCCCGCAGGACCGACTGCGCCGCGAAACCGCTCGCGATCAGGGCCAACACGCGCATCGACTGCCCGAGGTAGGAGTCGGTGAGCGAGGCCCCGCCATCACCGGCGGCCATGAAGTCGGCCATCGCCTCGTTGTCGCTCACGAAGTCCTCGATCGAGTCGACGATCACGCCGTAGACGAACCCGAAGAGGGCGAGGCCGACGCTCCAGCCGATCACCGTGCCACGCTGCAGCCGTACGGCCAGGGCGAGCGGAGTCGCCAGGCCCGGGGCAGCGGAAGCCGGACCCCGACGTTGCGGGACGAGTCCGCCCCCGAGGTCACGACGAGCCAGCAGCGCACGAGCGAGGACGCCGGTCGCCGCGGTGACCACGAGCGGGATCGCGAACACCCACCAGCGTTCGTCGGCCCAGGGGCGCGCCGCCTGGGCCCTGGTGGCGGCGGTCCGGGCGCGCATCGTGGCGCCGCCCGGCCCCGACCGCGCCGTGTTTGGGAGTTTTTCACGTGAAACACTGACCGAC
>JBCCTP010000096.1:0-12007 GCA_039198505.1 Actinomycetota bacterium
CTGCGACACCGTCGCCCACGTTGTCGTCGGCCGTCGTGCCGTGGAGGCTGTTGGTGGTGGTGACGGGTCCGGTGAGAGGGTCGGCCCGGTCGATCCACGTGACCGCGCCGACGTCGGCAGTCGTCCCGTCGTCCCACCGCCAGCTCGACGCGACGAGGTTGCCGTTGGACAGCTCGACGACTCGCTGGCCGACCTGGTCGTTCTCGCTGGTGCCGTGGAGGCTGTTGGAGGTGGTGACGGGTCCGGTGAGAGGCGTGCTTCGGTCGATCCAGGTGACTGCGCCGACGTCGGCCGTGGGACCGAGATCCCAGTCCAGGCTCCGCACGAGGTAGTCGCCGTTCTGGAGCAGGTCGACGAAGCCGACCCGGTCGTTCTCGCTGGTGCCGTGGAGGCTGTTGGAGGTGGTGACCGGACCGTCGAGGCCGGTCGTGCCGTCGACCCAGGTGATCGCGCCGACGTCTGCGGTCGTGCCGAGGTCCCAGTTCCAGCTGATGACCAGGAAGTCACCGTCGGGCAGCGCGAGCGGCCCTCCCACCTGGTCTCCGGCGGTGGTTCCGTGGAGCGTGGAGATGATCGTGTTGTCGGTGCCGTCGTACAGATGCACCGCTCCCACGTCGGCCTCGCCGTCGAGGTCGAAGCCGGAGTCGGTGACGACGTAGTTGCCGTTCGCCAGGACGACGACGCCCTCCCCGAAACGTTCGCTCGAGTCGGGTGGACCGGTCAGGTCGAGTTGAGAGACCGTCGGTGAGGTGTCGGCACCCGAGGTGGTCGACAGGCCGACGGTGGTGACTCCCACTGCCACCGCCGCAGCCAGCACGGACCCCGAGACCACCCCACCGTTCCGCCTCATCCCCTTGATCTAGCGGGCGAACGAGGTGTTCACGACGCGGGACTGACAGAAGATGAGATCTTGATCGTCCCTTGAGGGAACGCGGCGGAGGCTCGTCGACGAGCGTCGGCGCCGCGGGCGGGCCGGCGCGATGCGGCCGCCGAGATCGTCTTCTCGACCGCCGTCGCCGAGGTGATCAGCTCGCTCGGATGAGCGACCGGACGGACATCACAACCCCAGCGCGTCTCCGACCGTCGATGCGGTCAGGACGTCTCGGGCTGGCACGGCGCTGATCGAGTCGGTCAGCGGGAATCGTTCGGCTCCTGCGTGGACCACGAACAGGTGCTCGAGGCCCAGCGACTCGAGCGCTGAGTGCATCGACTTCGTGGTTCGTGGCGCGTCGGTTCTCTTCACCTCGATGCCGACGACCGTGGATCCGAACGCGAGCCGGAGATCGACCTCCGCCCCCGAGTGCGTGGACCAGAAGGCTGGCTCGTCGACGTCGGGTCGGGTGGCGAGATGTTCGATCACGAGCCCCTCCCAGCTCGCGCCGAGCTTCGGATGTCGTTCCAGCTCGACAGGGGAGCCGAGTCCGAGCAGGCGATGGAGGAGGCCGGTGTCTCGGATGTAGACGCGAGGGGACTTCACCTGGCGCTTGCCGACGTTCTCGAACCAGGGTGGGAGTTGCCGGACGACGAGGGCATCGGTGAGCGCGTCGACGTAGCGTCGCACGGTGGCGTCCGAGACGTCGATGGAGCGTGCCAGTTCCGCTCCGTTCCACGTCTGCCCGTGGTAGTGGGCGAGCATCGACCAGAAGCGGCGCATCGTGGCGGCCGGCATGCCGAACCCGAGTGCGGCGAGGTCCCGTTGGACGAAGGTCCGGATGTAGTCGTCGAGCCAGCGGTTGGCGTCGTCGTCGGAGTCGGCGAGGAACGCTTCGGGAAGTCCACCCCGCAGCCAGCGGCGATCGAGCTGATCGACTCCCACTTCCCCGAGCGTGAAACCGCCCAGTTCGATGAACGTGACGCGGCCTGCCAGCGACTCGGAGCTCAGCCCGACGAGGTCGGGGGAGGCGCTGCCCAGCACCAGGAAACGTCCAGGACGCCGATCTTCGTCGACGAGCACCCTCAGGATGGGGAACAGATCGGGTCGCAGTTGGGCTTCGTCGATCACGACCGTGCCGTCGGATCGGGACAGTGCGAGCGTCGGCTCGGCGAGCCGCGCGAGGTCACGCGGATCCTCGAGATCGAAGAAGCTCGCATCGGGGCCGTCGACGAGTCGCCGTGCGAGCGAGGACTTGCCGACCTGCCGCGGTCCGGAGAGCATGACGACCGGCGACGAACGGAGAGCACGGTCGAGCGCCAGCGACGCATCCGTGCGCTCGACCCACATGAGGGCGAGAGTATCCTGGAAATTCCGACACAACGTGGCGGTATTTCAATGATTTCGTGGAGCTGGGGGGAATCGAACCCCCGTCCATCAGCCGGTGCACGAACCCGCTACGACCATTCCCGACATCGGCTCTGACGCTGTGCCACCGGCGGGTCGGCTCCCCACCGAGGTGGGGCACGCTCCGTCTTTCCGAAGAGTCAGCGGTCTTTCACGCCGTCAGCGGTCTTTCACGCCGTCATCCCCCGCTTCTGGTGCCGGGCTGCGGTGGAGTGGCCCCGTGCGGCATTTCTGCTCACGATGACTCTTCGTTCACCTGATCAGGATCAGGCGGCGAGAGCGAACTGCTCGTTGTCGGCAATTCTGTGTGGTGCCCCGTTTCACGAGTCTGAGCAACTCGGGTCGCAAACTCGAACAGCGTCACTGACGTCGAAACCGGTCAGCCCCGTGATCGATATGTAGACGATGCAACCTAACGGGCGCGCCAGGGATTCCCGTCGTCGGTTGCGGCCCTACTCTCCGTGAGATGGGGATGAGGGGACGTCGGTGGATCGCCGCGTGCGTCGTGATGGCGCTCGCGGCCGCCTGTTCGAGCGGTGACGACGAGGACTCGGGCGACGTCGACGCGTCCGGGGGTGACGAAGTTGCTGCCACCGATCCGCCGGCGAGCGACATGAGCAGCGACGCCGCACCGGCCGCCACCGACGCCCCGGCCGAGACCGACTCGCCATCGTCGACCGACCCAACTCCGGACACCGAGCCGGACGCATCCCCGGGCGTCGACGTCGCACCCTCCGATCTCGTGGCCGCCATCGAGGCCGATCTCGCTGCCGGACCTGCCGGATGCGACCCGCTCGACCCCGCGCGCTGCGTGCTGCCGTTCCCGAGTGACGCAACCGCGACGTCGGACGACTCGACGCCGACGGGTCTGCGAATCGCGTTCCCCGACGGAGGACTTCCGTCGAACTCGAGTGGGGTTCCGATCGACGTGAGCGACTGGAACCGACTCGACGGCTTCACCCCCAACGCCTCGATCGTCACGTTCGTCGAGGGTCTCGATCCGGATGCGTCGTCCCTTCCGCCCTGGACCGACCTCGCAGCGTCACTCGCCGTCGACGCCACGGTCGTGATGATCGACATGGCGACCGGCGCGCGCATCCCGCTGTGGGCGGAACTCGACGCCAAGGCCGACGCCGACGCCGACCGCCTCCTGGTCATCCATCCGGCCGTCGTCCTCGAGCACGCCACCACCTATGCGGTCGCGCTGCGGGGGTTGGTCGATCGCGACGGTCGGGCGATCGAGCCGTCGGCGACCTTCCGCACGTATCGAGACGCGCTCGCCACCGAGGTCGCGTCGGTCGAGGATCGACGCGACGACATGGAGGTGATGTTCGACCGGCTCGCGGAGTCCGGCGTCGATCGCAGTGAACTCCAACTCGCCTGGACCTTCACGACCGCATCGACCGACGGCATCACCGGCGACCTGCTCGCGATGCGCGATCTCGCCCTCGATGCGATCGGCGACGAACCGCCCGGCTTCGAGATCAGGGTCGTCGACGAAGATCACGAGAACCCGCTCATGGGCCGCTTCATCGAGGGGCGAATGACCGTGCCCAACCTGATGACCGACGACGGCGGTCCCGGAACACGGATCAACCGCGGCGACGACGGTGACCCGGCGATCAACGCCGACGCGCCGACCCGCGACGTCGACATCGCCTGCACGATCTCCGCCACGACGTTGGAGGGTGACGGCGCCGTGCCCGTCGTGTCGTACGGCCACGGGCTCCTCGGCTCGCACCTCGAGGTCGACGCCGGGAACATCGTCTCGATGGCCAGCGAGCACGACGTCGTCTACTGCGCGACCAAGTGGGCCGGCTTCAGCGACGAGGACATCCCGACGGCCGTTGCGTCGCTGAGCGATCTGTCGGGCTTCGGCATCTTCACCGACCGGATGCACCAGGGCGTCGTGAACCACGTGCTCCTCGGCCGTCTCATGCTCGCCCCCGGCGGCCTGGCCGCCGACCCGGCGTTCATCCGACCGGACGGCTCACCGATGCTCGACACGGAACGTCTCGTCTACGACGGCAACAGCCAGGGCGGGATCATGGGATCGATGCTCGCGGCGGTGTCGCCCGACATCGAGCGAGCGGTGCTGGGAGTGCCCGGTATCAACTACTCGATGCTCCTCCCGCGGTCGATCGACTTCGACGTCTACGAGGCGATCTTCGAGCCCGCGTATCCGAACGATCTCGACCGAGCGTTACTGCTGTCGGTCATCCAGATGCTGTGGGACCGCAGCGAAGGCGGTGGATACGTCCGCCACCTCGTCGACGATCCGTTGCCCGGCTCGTCGCCGACGCCGGTGCTCCTCCATGTGGCGCAGGGCGACCAGCAGGTCACCGAGCTGTCGGCGTTCGTGGCGGCGCGCACGATGGGGATCCCGATCCACCGACCGGTCCTCGCCGACGTCCGGAGTGACGAAGTCGAACCGGGTTGGGCTCTCGACGCGATCGAGTACCCCTCCGAAGGATCGGGGATCGTCGTGTGGGACTCGGGAGCGGCCCTGATCCCGTTCGTGCAGCTGCCGCCCCGTCAGGGCGACGATCCGCACAGCCGGCCCCGCAGCGACGAGCAGGCACGGGTGCAGAAGGCGGCGTTCCTCTTCGATGACACGCTCGTCGACGTGTGCACGGGACCATGCACGACCGCGACCCGCGTCGACGGGGGCTGACCGGCCGAGCTACCGGTCGCCGTACTTGTTGACGCGATCGATCGCCGCCTGCATCTCGCGGTCGGACTCGCGCTCGGCGAGCGTCTGGCGCTTGTCGCCCTTGGTGCGGCCGCGGGCGAGGGCGAGCTCGGTCTTGACCCGGCCCTCTTTCCAGTAGAGCCGCAGCGGCACGATGGTGAGGTTGCCGTGCATCGTGCGCTGGTCGAGGCGGTCGATCTCGGCGCGGTGCATCAGCAGCTTGCGCGTGCGATCGGGTTCGTGGGCACCGAATCCGATGGCGTTGGTGTACGGCGGGATGTGCACGCCGTCGAGCCACGCCTCGCCGTCTCGCACCCGGGCGAAGGCGTCGGCGAGCTGGGCGTTGCCCTCTCGGAGGCTCTTCACCTCGCTGCCGTTGAGCACCAGGCCGGCCTCGACGGTCTCGAGGATGTCGTAGTCACGCTTGGCGCGCTTGTTTCCTGCGATCAGCGTGGTGCCGTCGCCCACCGCACGCTTCTTGCCCTTCTTCGCCATGGGGCGTTCGATCCTACGGCCGAGCCCGCTCGGGTCGTCGGTACGATCCGCCCCGTGTTCCGGGTGAGTCGTGACGTGTACGACGGCATGGTCCGTCTCGCCGTCGACGAGTACCCACTCGAGGCCTGCGGGCTGGTCGCCGGCCCGCCCGACGCCGACGGCACGGCGGGCGACGACGGATCGGCGTGGTACCCCTGCCGGAACGCGGCGGAGTCGGCTCGCGTGTACACGATCGACCCGAAGGACCACCTCCGGGCCGAGCTCGACGCCGACGACCACGACCTCGTCATCAACGCCGTCGTGCACTCGCACACCCACACCGAGGCGTTCCCGAGCCCGACCGACGTGGCCGCGGCGCCCGATCCCGACTGGCACTACGTGATCGTCTCGCTGAAGAGCGAGACGCCCGACGTGAAGAGCTACCGGATCGTCGACGGCGAGATCGCCCCCGAACCGTTCGAGATCGCCTGAACCCGTCCGGGTGCGCCGATGTCGGGGGTGCCCCCGGCGGTCCCCGACGTGCGCAGAGGTGGAGCGTCTCGGCGGACCGGTCGGGAGAAGTAGCGTCTGCTGATGGTCGATCAGCGACATTCAGTGTCGGAGCGAGGTGGTCGGACTCGCAGCTCGGTTCGGGGTGCGGCGTGATCGCCGTCGAACGGGTCACGGCGGCGATCGGCGGCACGGTCACCGATCTCCCCGGATGGGCCGACGGTGAACCGCTGCGGCCCGATGTCGCCACCCGACTCCACGAACTCCTCATGGAGCACCAGGTCCTCGTGTTTCCCGAGCGAAGGTGGACACCGACCGACCTCGCCGACCTCGGCCGATCGTTCGGCGACCTGGCTCCGCGCCACCACGACTACGTCACCCACCACGATGACGCCGACGTCGTCGTGCTCGAGTGGGGTGGCGAGAAGCGGCCCGATGCCGCCGAATGGCACGCCGACCTGACCTACCGAACCGAGCCACCGTTCGCATCCATCCTCGAAGCGGTCGAGGTGCCGCCCGTCGGCGGCGACACCCTCTGGGCGTCGATGTACTCGGTGCACGACTCGCTCTCCGAAGGTCTCCGGTCGGAGTTGGCCGAACTGTCGGCCGTCCACGATCTCGGTGCCTTCCGCGGGTCGTCGTGGCTGGCCGGTGGCCAGGCGGCGCTCGAGGACGCGATCCACCGGGCGGGGGTGGCCGTGCATCCGATCATCGCCCACCACCCGGTGACCGGTCGCCCGTACCTCAACGTCAGCGAGTCGTTCACCCGGTGGGTGATCGGTCACTCGGCGCCCGAGAGCCAGCGGCTCCTCACGATGCTGTTCGACGCCATCAACCGACCCGACCACCACATGCGCCTCCGGTGGCGTCCGGGCATGGTCGCCATGTGGGACAACCGGGGAACACAGCACTACGCGGTCGCCGACTACCTGCCCCATCGGCGGGTGATGCACCGCGTCGCCGTGGCGACCGACCGGATCGGTCGGCGCGCTGCGGTCGCCTCACCGGGCGCCGCCCCGGTACATTCCTGAGCGTCCCGATCGGAATTGTCGGGACTCACCCGAGGTTGTACGTCCTGACATGAGTGCCCCCGCTCCGATCACACCGCCCGCCTTCCGTCCTGCGCCGCTGCCGCCGATGGCGCATCCCGACGTGCTCGGGATGATCGGCAACACGCCGGTCGTCGACGTCTCCAACCTGTCGCCGAACCCCGATGTCCGCATCGTCGCCAAGATGGAGATGCAGAACCCGTTCGGGTCGGTCAAGGACCGGATCGCGCTCCGGATGATCGAGGCGGCCGAGGCCGATGGTCGCCTCCGGCCCGGCCAGACCATCCTCGAGCCGTCGTCGGGCAACACCGGCATCGCGCTCGCGGCGATCGCCCGGATCAAGGGGTACCCGATCAAGATCATGATGCCGACGTCGGTGTCGGTCGAGCGCCGCCAGATGCTCGAGATCTTCGGCGCCGAGATCATTCTCACGCCCGGAGAGGAAGGCTCGAACGGAGCGGTCGCCCGGGCCCGCACGCTCGCGTCGGAGAACCCCGACTGGTACTTCCCGTATCAGTACGCCAACGACGAGAACCCGCGAGCCCACTACGAGGGGACCGGCCCGGAGATCGTGCGCGACGTCCCCGACATCACGCATTTCGTCGCCGGTCTCGGCACCAGCGGAACGCTCATGGGGGCCGGCACCTTCCTCAAGGAGTTCGACCCGACGATCCAGGTCATCGCCGTCGAACCGCCGCTCGGCGAGCGGGTCGAGGGTCTCCGCAACATCGGCGAGGGGTACATCCCGCCCGTGTTCGAGAACTGGAACGGTCTCGATCTGCTCGACCGCAAGCGCGTCGTCCGTCCTCGCGAGTCGATCGAGTGGACTCGCCGACTGGTCGCCGAGTGCGGGATCTTCTCCGGCATCTCGGCCGGCGCCGCGCTCGCCGGCGCCGCCAAGGTGGCGTCCCAGATCGAGTCCGGCACCATCGTCTTCATCGTGTGCGACGGCGGGTGGAAGTACCTGTCCACCGGTGCGTACACCGACGATCTCGACGAGGCCGAGGCCAAGGCCGAGAAGATCATCTACTTCTGAGCCGGAGTGGTCGGCGGCGCATCCGTCGACCGCACCGACGCAGGCGCCCCGGGGCGTCTGCATCGGCTCAAGCGCGGAGCCGTCACTGCCGATGACGCCTGTGTGGCCAACGACGCAGACGTCTCCGACGGCACCGAGCCGTCACCGCGTGCGCCCCTGGGCGGCGGACTGCCGCGACTGAGCCTCGAGGAGGAGGCGTCTCCGCTGGCCAGCCTGCGTCGCAGCGTTCCCCGTCGGACCGCCCGCCCATCGCCGCTCGCCGATCCCGATTCACCACCGCCGAACTCGCGGTCCTTTCCGCGTCCCGAGACCGGAGCGCCGGGCACCCCGTCGGCCGGTGCCGCCACCGTTCCGCCCCCTCCGCCACCACCACCGGCTCCGACCCTTCCCGACATCGCCGCGGTCTCCGCACCGACGACACCGCCGCCGCCTCCCGCGCCCCCGGCACCGCCGGCCCCTCCTGCGCCCCCGACGCCGCCGACTCCGGCGTCGTCACCACCTCCGGCTCCGGAGCTGACGGCCCTCGACGTCGCGATCACCGTGCCGCCGATGGACGCCGTCACCGACACGCAGCCCACGAGCCGACCGGCGACCGATGCGCCGAGTCTCGACCTCGCTGCCGCCCTCACCGATGCACCGGTCGAGGACGTCCCGACTGCGGAGCCGAACGTGGCGGAGATGCCGTCCGCTCCGGCGCAACCGGCGATCGACCCTGCGGTCCCCGTCGTCGCGCCCGCCGGTCAGTCGGCCGACACTGCGTCCGCGGAGACCGTGCCCGTCGAGACCGTACCTGCCGAGACCGTTCCCGCGGAGACCGTTCCCGCCGAGATGGTCGCCGTCGAGCCCGCTGCCCCAGCGGCCGCGCCGGCTGCCCCGGCGACCGCTCCCACGGGGCCCGCTCTCCCGCCGCAGACGGCTGCCAAGCCGGCGCCACCGCCCGCCGCGGCTGTGACCTCGTACGCGGCATCGCCGCACGGCTGGGACCCATCGGCGTCGAGCGCAAAGGTTCGCAAGCGCAGCCTGGGATCCACGATCGCGCGCACGATCTTCGGCGCGATCGCCCTCGCCGGCGCTGGCATCGGTGCTCGCTTCGCCTGGGAGGAGATCGAGACGCGCGCCGACGACGTCCGCGAGGCCGACACACCGATCGGCGAGCTCCCGGTCGCCACCCGCACCACCTCGGCCTCAGCGGTCGAGATGCGATTCTCGATCACGGGACCGAGCGAGGTCGGTGGCTCGGGCGTGTCCGTCAGCGCACTCACCGCGCCGGCCACCCGCGACGTGACGTTCGATGCGGTCGTTCTCGACGAGCGCAACGTTCCCGCCGGTGAGACCGTGCAACTCGACCGGCTCGGCGGATCCTTCGTGACGTACGACCCGCTCCTCCAGAGTTGGGTGCCCGGCGATCCGTTCGGGTTCGCGTCGGCCGCGACGGCGATCGACGAGTTGGCCCTGCACCACACACTCGCCGACGTCTTGCCATCGGACGCCCGCCCGTACGCGACGCTCCTCGAGTCGACCGCGGAGACGCTCGATGCGCTGCCGATCGACCCGAATCCGTCGACGTCGACGGTTCCCGCACCGGGTTCGCCGCCCGTGCCCACCGTGCCGGAGGTCGTCACCAACGCCGTCGTCGGTGACGCTCCCAGCGCGATCGAGTCAGCGGAGGAGGCGGTCGAGCAGATCTCGACTGCGCCGACGCCGGTCGGATCGCCGACGCGCTCGGTTGCGACGACCCGGTATCGGATCCAGCTCGACGTGTCGGCCTTCGCCGCCTCCGAACCGATCGCCTACGCGTCGTGGTCGGACGACCGCCTCTCCTTCGACGACACCGTCGACGTGTGGATCGACGACAGCGGCCATCTGCGTCGCGTGCGCTCCGTCGGCTCCGACGGGGTCAGCGGCTACGACGTCACCTGGGTGTCGATGTCGTCGGACCCGATCGACGTCCTCCGCTCCGACGACCAGGCGGGTTCCTGACATGGCTCTTCGCACCAAGACCCCTCCTGCCGCGACTGGCCTGCCCGGTCTCCCGCAACCCAAGGATCGCAACCCGATCCTCGTGGTCGGCGGCGCGATCGGCCGTGCGATCGTCAACGTCGTCGTGCTCGCCGTGCTCGCCGCCGCCGCACTGGGCGGCTGGCTCGCCGCCGACGAGTACCTGATCCCGCGGATCGAGGGGTCGGTGTCGGTCGGCGCGGTGTCGGAGTGGCCGCCGGAACTCGGGGCGGCGGCGCCGTGGCCGGTGTACGAGACGAACTGGACGGCCGCCGACGGCTCTCGCGCGTCGGTCATCTACGAACCGGCGACGGACACCGTCGTCGCGGCCACGACGGTCGCCGAGGGTGTCCCCGCTCGACTCGTCGAGTGGTCGGGCCCGCTGATGGCGGTCCAGCCGACCGACGGGGCCTGGGAGATCCGAACCGGAGTGGCCGACCAGGAGGACATCCGGACGGAACTCGGTGCGAGGATCGTGTCGCCGCGACTGGCCGACGTGCTGGCCGGCGGGGTCGCCCGGCACGCGATCGTGCGCGAGGTGACCGGTCAGGGTGTGGGCTCGCCGGCCGACAACGAGGTCGGGATCGTCCGCTTCTTCGAGGTCACGGTCGACACCGAGGCGTTCCGTCGCGACGACCCGATCGCTTTCGGCCGGTCGCACCCGCGCGTGTCGGACCGCGGTGGCGTGTTCACGTGGACGATCGGCACCGACTCCGACGGTCGGATCATGCGCTGGGACGGGATCGTCGAGGGTGCGTCCGTGTCGCTCCGTCCGGTCGAACTCCCCGAACTGCAGTCGCCGATCGCGACGCAGGTCCAGCTCGCTCGGAACGCTGCGACGGCACCGGAGTCCGACGACACCGATCCCGCACCCGATGGCACGGGATCGCTCCCGGTCCCGGTCGACGGATCGATCCCGTCGTCGGTCGACGAAACGGTGCCGTCGACGGCTCCCGAGGCCCCTGCTCCGAACGGCGACCCGGCTCCCGATGTGGCGCCGGCGCCCGGCGACGGCTGATCCGACCGCTCCCGGACTCACCGCCCGTCCTCGACCGCCGGGCCTAGCCTCGGCGCCGTGCATCGACCGATCGGCATGTTCGACTCGGGCTTCGGTGGCCTGACGGTCGCGCGAGCCCTGATCGATCTGCTGCCCGACGAGGACCTCGTGTACATCGGCGACACCGGTCGCTATCCCTACGGCTCCCGCGATCTCGGCGAGGTGCGCACCTTCTCCCACGAACTCGCCCGCAGCCTCGTCGACGACTACGACGCCAAGGCGATCGTCGTCGCCTGCAACACCGCCACGGCTGCCGGTCTCGACGAGGTGCGCGCCGAGGTCGACGTCCCGGTGATCGACGTCGTCACGCCCGGTGCCAGCGCGCTGGTCGCCACCACCGTGACCGGTCGCGTCGGGGTGATCGGCACGGTCGGCACGGTGTCGTCCGGGGCCTACGTGCGCGCCATCGCTGCGACGGGCGTTCCCGTCTCGCTCACGTCGGCGGCCTGTCCGGGCTTCGTCGAGTTCGGCGAGCGAGGCCAGACGGTCGGCGACGAGGTCACCGTGCTCGCCGAACGATTGCTGGCCCCGGTGGTCGAGGCCGACGTCGATGCGCTGCTCCTCGGGTGCACCCACTACCCGTTCCTCGCCCGCACGATCGGCGAGGTGATGGGGCCCGCGGTCACGCTGGTCAGCTCGGCCGACGAGACGGCCTTCGCCGTCCGCGATCGGCTCGCCGACGACGGCCTGCTGCGCCCGTCGTCGACCACCGGCCGTCACCGTTTCGCATCGAGTGGCGACATCGCGGTGTTCCGGGAGCTCGGCGCGCGGCTGCTGGGTCCCGAGCTCGATGCGACCGAACCGTGGCCGCCTGCGCCGGGGCGCGGTCCGGCGGTCGTCGGGGTCCACCGGTAGCTTTCGGGCCCATGACCCGCCCCGACGGACGCGCCGCCGACGAACTCCGCCCGCTCAC
>JBCCTP010000097.1:0-11998 GCA_039198505.1 Actinomycetota bacterium
CGGCTCGGCACCTCGGTTCGCTCGGTGGTGCTCGCCGCCCTGAACGCAGTCCTGCATCGCACGCTCCGCGCCGACCGCGTGACCGTCGTCGAGTCGAAGGCCAATCGAAGCGGAGCCACCGCTCGCACGCTGGGTTGCTGCCTCAACCAGGTCCTCCGGGTGTCGGAGGCCGAGTCGTCGACCACGCTGGCGCAGCTGATCGCCGAGGTCGATCGGCAGAGCCGCGCGTCCCGACCCCACGACTGGCTCCCACTGTCGATCCTGATGCACGAGACCGGTCGCCCCGCCGGATCGGCACCCCCCACTGAGGTCGCATTCTCGTGGCAGAAGTCGGTCCGTCTCGTCGACCCGTCGCTCGCCCGGTCCCTCGCACTGGGCGATCGCTCGCTCGATCGTGATCGTGAGTTGGTCGCTGCGGCGTCGATGCCGGTGCGATCGTCGCCGGCTGCCGTGACCCTCATCGGAGCGGCCGGCGACGGCGGTTCCCTCACGCTCGCGCTCGAGTACCAGGTGGAGCGCTTCGCCCGCCCGTCGATCGAACGCCTAGGCGAACGCCTCGCGCACATGCTCCGCGCGACGATCACCGATCCTGACGTCCTCCTCGACGACGTCGATCTGATCGGTCCCGAACAGCGAGCGCGACAGCACCGCGAGATCGAAGCCCTCGATCCCACGGGCGAGACGTTCACGGTGTCCGATCTCGTCGACGAACAGATCGCAGCATCGCCCGACTCGGTCGCGATCCGACACCGTGGGCGAGAGGTCACCTACGCAGAGCTCGGCCGTCGCACCGACCGGATCGCCGAAGTCCTGGCAGGGGTCGACGGAGACGATCCGATCGGGGTCCTGACCGACCGATCCGTCGACATGGTCGCCGCCGTCCTCGCCGTGTGGCGGACCGGCCGCGGTTTCGTCCCGCTCGACCCGAGCTACCCCGCGGCTCGTCTCGGCGACATGATCGGCGACGCCGGGGTGAGCTGCGTGGTGGTCGATGCCGCCACCGTCGGTGCCGTCGAGCTCGTCGACGTCCTCGAGCGTCCGAATCTGACGGTCGTCGATCTCGACGACATCCCCGACGATCGGCCGGCCGCGACCGATGGCCTCGAGCGGCCGGAGCGGCCGGTGTCGTCGGCACGTCCCGACGGTCTCGCTCACGTCTACTTCACGTCGGGCTCGACGGGTCGCCCGAAGGGCGTCGCCGTCACCCAGTCGAGTCTCGCCGGATTCCTCCGTTCCATGTGCGAACGGATCGATCTCGACGAGAACGACGTGGTCGCTGCGTCGACGACGCTCTCGTTCGACCCCGCGCTCCTCGAACTCGTGGGCACGCTCGTCGTCGGAGGCGAGGTGCTGTTGATCGATCGCGACACGGTCGTCGACCCCGTCCTCTTCGGGAGCGCGCTCGGCGGTGCGACGCTCGTGCAGGCGACGCCGACCGTCTACCGCATGCTGATCGAGAACGGCTGGACCGGTCATGATCGACTCGCGATCCTCTGCGGCGGCGAACCCATGACACCTCGACTCGCCGCCGATCTGTCGGAACGGGGAGCGTCGGTCTGGAACCTCTACGGGCCGACCGAGACCACGGTGTGGGCCACCGCCGACCGCGTCGAGCCCGGGCACCGTCGGATCGGGCTCGGTCGACCGCTGCCCGGCGTGTGTCTGTACGTGCTCGACCAGCAGGCGCGACCGGTCCCCGACGGCACCGTCGGAGAGCTGTGGATCGGTGGCGACGGCGTGGCGATCGGATACGTGGGTCGGCCCGACCTCACGGCCGAGCGCTTCGTCGACGATCCGTTCGTCGGGCGGGAGCGGTCGATGTATCGGACCGGCGATCTCGTCCGTCACGGACCGGGTGGCGTACTCGAGTTCCATGGCCGCACCGACTCGCAGGTCAAGGTCCGGGGTCACCGGATCGAGTTGGGCGAGATCGAAGCGGTGCTCGAGTCCCACCGAGCGGTGGTCGAGAGCGTGGCGACCGTGCTCGGTGACGGTGCCGACGCGCGTCTCGTCGCGTTCGTCCGGGGCGAGGCCGACCTCGACGCGACCGATCTCCGGCACTTCGCGTCGCGACGACTTCCCCGGTCGATGCTCCCGGGCTCGATCAGCGTCGTCGAGCACTTCGCCCGCACGCCGAGCGGGAAGATCGATCGCCGCCGTCTGCCGCAGGTCCAGCTCGACGTCTCGGAGTCGGCTCCCGAGTCGACGCCGTCCGGCGCGGTCGGCGGCGCCGATCCGACGCTGCTCGATGCGGCGCTCTCGATCTACCGCGAAGTGCTCGATGCACCGACGCTCGACGCAGACGCCGACTTCTTCGATTCCGGAGGTCACTCGCTCGACGCGACGCGCATCATCTCCCGACTCGAGTCGGCGACCGGGAGACGCCTCCCGATCCGCGCGGTGTTCGACCACCCGTCCCCGCGTGCCGTGGCCGTCGAGGTCGAGCGGACGCCGGTGGCGGCGGTCTCGCTCGCCGATCACGGTCCGGCCGATGCTCCCGACCCGGGATCGAGTGACGAGCAGGCGACCCCGGGATCACTGACTCCGTCGCAGCGCCGGATGTGGTTCGCGCAGGCCGTCGACCCGTCGTCGACCACGTACAACCTCGCTGCGCAGATCCGCGTGCGAGGTGGCGTGGGACTCGACGAGGTGCGCTCCGCTCTCGCCGCCGTGGTCGCCGATCAGCCGGCTCTGCGTTCGGCGTTCTCGGTCGACGACGGTGACATCGTCTCGACGGTGCATCCCGACGTGGTCCCCAGGATCGACGTCGTCGATCGTCGCTCCGTCGACGGAGTCGAGTCGCGCATCGCGGCCGCGAGATCGCGGATCGTCGAACTCGCGCGGGCGCCGTTCGATCTGTCCCGTCCGCCGCTCGTGCGATTCACCTGCGACGTGATCGACCACGACGACCTCGTCTTCGGTGTCGTGATCCACCACATCATCGCCGATCAGTGGTCGTTCGGTGTCCTGCTCGACGCCGTCGGCGTCGCTGTCGCACAACAGCGAGCTCCACGGTCGGACGGCGACGGCGTCGACCTCGCCGACGGCCAGGTGGGCGGCTCGGTGTCGCCGTGGATCGAACGTGTCGGGTCCGACGAGATCGAACGGCAGATGGACTACTGGCGCAGCCGACTCAGCGGGCTGTCGTCGCTCGAACTGCCGGTCGCTGCGACGTCGCACCGGGAGCGTCCGGCGTTCGAGGCGAACGACGGCGTGCTTCTCGTGTCGCTCGACGACGGACTGCGGTCCCGGATCGACGCGTACGCAGCGGCCCGCGGAGCGACCGGCTTCATGGTCTACGCGTCGACGCTGGCGGTGCTCCTCTCGGAGGTGGCCGGCTCCGACGACATCCCGATCGGGATGCCCATCGCGAACCGGCACCACCTCGACACCGAGCGGATGATCACCTCGCTGGTGAACACCCTGGTCTTGCGGATCGACACCTCCGGCCGCTCCGGGTTCGACGAGTTGCTGGCGCACGTGCGCGATCGTTCGCTCGAGGCCTTCGATCATCAGGACGTCCCGTTCGATCGCATCGTGGGCGAACTCGCACCCCCGCGGGCCGGGGCGCGATCGCCGTTCTTCCAGGTGTTCCTCAACGTCCACAACGCCCCGATCGCGCTGCCGAGTCTGAGTGGCGCCCACTTCGACATCCTCCCCGTCGAGCACCGGGCCGTCGACTTCGACCTCTCGCTCACCATCGATCCCGAACTCACCGGCGTCCTCCGCGTCGAGTTCGACCCTCGACAGGTCGAGGGCGACAGCGCGGCCGCGTGGTCGTCTCGGTTCATCGAGATGCTGCATCGGGTGGTGTCGCCCGCCGGACCGCCGCCCATCGCCGACCTGCGGTCGACCGGCGCGGTGTCGACGGTCGCAGCGGGCGATCGAACCGAACTCGACGACACATCCTCCGCGGGCGACACGGCATCGGTTCCCGTCGGCCGTGGCGGTGCTCGCGCCGACCTCGACGAGCGCCGTCGGGAGCTCGAGGCGACGCTGGTCCGGATCTGGACCGACGTGCTCGACGTCGACCACGTCGGACTCGACGACGACTTCTTCGATCTCGGCGGTCACTCCTTGCTCGCGGTGCGCATGTTCAGTGAGATCCACGAGTCGACCGGGCGCCGTCCGCCGATCGGGTTGCTGTTCCGCGCCCCCACGATCGCCGGCCTCGCGGCACTGCTCGACGAGGAGGGCTGGGCGTCGGAGTGGACCTCCATGGTGCGCGTGTCCGACGACGATGCGACCGGTGTCCCCGTGTTCGTGATCACGCCGTACCTGATCTCGGCACTGAGCTTCCACGGCTTAGCACGGGAGCTCGGCGGGCGCGTCGTGTATGCCCTCGAGCCGCACGCCGTGGCGGCCGACTCCGACGGCCACGCATCGATCTCACAGGTGTCCGCCCGCTACGTGAGCGAGATGAAGACGGTGCAGCCGGTCGGTCCGTACGACGTCGTCGGTCACTGCGCCGGCGCGTGGGAGGCACTCGAGGTGGTCGGCCACCTCGAGGACCAGGGTGACGTGGTCGGGTCGTTGACGGTCGTCGACATCGCCCCACCAGGCGTCGAGCCGCCGCGCCCGTCGCCGATCCGGTACGTGATCAGCCGACTCCGGCTCTACACCCGCTCGGGCGCGAGCCGGTTGCTCCACGCCGCCTGGTGGCGCGCCCGGATGCTGCTGCTCGGATGGAGCGCACGAGCAGGGTCCGGCGACGACGACACCTCACGTCGCGCCGCGGTCAGGGAGGCGCATCGGAGGTACGGGGGCCGTCAGGTGCGATCGGACATCCACCTCATCCGGAGTGAGGAGTGGAGTGGTCTGCCCGACAAGGACTGGCATCTCCGCTGGGCCGACCGGTCGTCGGGGTCGCTCACGGTCGACACCGTTCCCGGTTCGCACGCTCGACTCCTTCAGGCCGAGTCGCTCGACGACTTCGCCGAGGCGCTCCGGCGGCACCTCGACGCCTGACCGGTGGCGACGCCCGGTCCGACGGCTCAGCCGATCAAGAGGAAGTGGAACGACGAGTCCTCGGACACGATCGCATCAGTGCCGGCGTCGTCCTCGCCGAAGCACCCCACCGGAATGGTCAGGCTGCCGCCGGTCACCGTGAGCGCAGCGGCGCCGAGCACGCAGGAACGCCCGGCGTCACCCGTGCCGGGGCTCGCGTCCTCGATCGCGGTCAGGAGCACTCGCGGCTCGAACCCATCGGGCAGTCCCGAGACCGTCACCTCGTACTCGCCGTCGTCGTCGACGCCGACGGCCACCGCTGCGGAGATCCCCGTCGGGGCGGTGGAGGAGATGGACGGCGCCGAGCCGGTGTCGTCGGTGACGACTCCGCTCACGAAGACGCCGTCGCCGGCGACCGCCGACTGGGGGACGTAGTCGGTCTGGGCGTCGGCCACCGACAGGTACTCGGTCTCGGCATCGGTGATCCGCAGGTACACGTCGTCGTGGTCGTGTGGGCCGTAGAAGCCGACGACGTCGATGATCGCGTTGACCGATCCGACGTTGTTGAACACGTCGAACGTCCCCGTGTCGGAGAGCGGCGTGTTGACGCCGTTCGGCGTGGGCGGCTGACCCGGCGCCGGGTTGAGACTCGAGGTGCCCGGATTCTCGCCACCGTCCCAGATGGTGAGGAACGTCTGCTCGGTGGCACCGACCGCGGTGACGTTGAGCGCGAGGGCCGTGGCCTGCGTGGGAATCGTGCACTCACCGTTGGTGCCGTGGGCGGTGAAGGTGACCGTCTCGCCGGCACCGAGTGGACCGCTCTGGGGACCGACGTTGCTCGCCGGACGCGTGTCGACCAGACGGCACTGCTCGACGGTCGTGAACACCGACCCGGTCTCGGGATCGTCGGCGGAGACGAGCTGGATCGACGTCGCAGCGAACGCTCCTCCCCCGATCACGGCGGCGGCGAGGACGGTGATGAAGGCGACGGGACGCGTTGAGAGCTTCACGCCTGGTGAGGGTACTGGTGGCCGTTCGACCTGATCGTCTGGATCTCGTCTGTTCTCCGGCGCACCGTACGGACGGGGTGGGAGCTGAAGCCGGCTGGTGATGTGGCGCTTGTACCGTGACGCGGTGGCGTGGAGACCGGCGAGTGGGCCCTGGCGCGCAGCGATCCTGCTGGTTGCGATCGCGCCGGCGTGTTCGCTGCTGACCGATCCCGTCGAGCAGGGGGCCGACGATCCGGTGAGCGGCGGGGCCGATGTCGTCGTGCCGGGCGGGTCCGAATCGGTCGAGCCGTCGACCGGCGAGTCCGGTCGGGTCCAGCTGGCCGCGCGCCACGTCGTCGGCGAGGGTCGAGCGCTGCTCGCCGACACCGGCGGCGGCCGGACCGTCGTCGCGACCACGAGCCGCCTGCTGACGGTCGAAGGCGACACCGTGGTGGACATCCCGTCGGGACTCGCCGGCGACGTCCGGTCGGTCGACCTCACTCCCGACGGATCCGCGGCGCTGGTCGCCGGGGTCGGTGGCGGGGTCGAGGTCTGGCGAGTCGGCGATGAGCCGGCACTCGTCGCCGGGTTCTCCGACGTCACCCGGGAGTCGAACGGAGGCACCCGAGCGGCGGTCGCCGTCGGCGGTGACCTGCAACTCGTCGACACGGCGTCGGGGGAGGTCGATGCGTTCTCCATCGGCGAAGGTCGCGACGTCGTCGCGCTCGATGTCTCGAGTGGAGGGTCGGCCGTCGTGGCGGTCGTCGCTGAGGGTGAGTCGTTGAGTGTCCTTCGCACCGGGCCGTCGGCCGAGTTCGTCGACTCCCCGCTCGGTCTCGACCCGGCCGTCCGGATCGACACCGTCGCGGTCGCCGAGTCGAGCGATCGGCTGGTCGCGGCCCACGGGCGGCTCGACGATCCCTTCGCCGGGCAGTTGTCGATCTGGGACGGTGACACGGCGGCCGAGCCCGTGGTCGTCGACCTCCCGGCCGCCGGATCGGCGAGTCGATGGGCGGTCACCGGGGACGGAACCGTGTGGTGGCTCGACGACCCGGTGCTGCGTGCGATCGACCCCGCCGGGGTCGAGGTCGAGGTGCCGGTCGAGATCGCGGGTGAGAGTCGTGCCGTCGTGCCGGGTCCGGGGAGCCGAGCCGCGCTCGTGTCCGACTCCGGCGACGTCCAGATCGTCGAGTCCGGCTCGACCGTCGGCCGGTTCACGCTGGCCGACGCCGACCCGCTCTTCGTGTCCGACCTCGGCGATCGCCTCGCCGTCGTCGACCTCGACGGGACCCTCCACGATCTCGACGTGGCGACCGGCGCCACCGATCGGATCGAGCGATTCGTCGCTGCCCCCGTCACGTCGGTCGGAACATCTGCCACCGGCGAGCTCGCGGTCGCGGCCACCGACGGCACGGTCACCGTCGCGTCGGTCGGCGATCCGTTCGCGGGCCGGTCGCTCGTCCATCCGGAGGGTCGGGTCACCGCCGTCGAGTTCTCGCCCGACGGTGGTTCCCTCGTCACCGGGGTCGCCCAGCGTCGCACCGGGACCTCGTTCGACGACACGGTCAGCGTGTACGGACAGGAGCGGTCGGACCGGGTGTTCTCGGTCTGGGGTGAGGCCGAGAGCAACCCGCTCTGCACCTTCTTCGACAGCATCGTTCGCTACACGAACGACGGGTCGCGGATCATCGCGACGTCACACGACTTCACGGCGTCGGTCCTCGATGCCGCGACCGGCGATCTGATCCACCAGTTCCCCGCCGAGGGCGGCACGATCCTCGACGTCGCGGTCAGCGAGGACGACGCGCAGCTCATCACCTCGGCCGACGGTGGACGGGTGGCGATCTGGGATCTCGACACCTTCGAGTTGGTCGGCGAATTCGCCGCGCCGCCGGGCGGGCTGTGGTCGATCGCGTTGCTCCCGGGCGGCGCGACGCTCGTCGGCAGCGATCTGTCGGGGCGGCTCGTCGAGGTCGACACGACGTCGGGCGCCGTGCTCCGGACCTTCGCCAGCTCGACGGCGCGTGCGTCGCGCCTGTCGCTGTCGACCGACGGTCGCTTCCTCGCGTCGGGAGCCGAGTCCGGGATCGTGCGCGTCTGGGACGTGGCGTCGGGTGAGCTCGCCGCCGAGGCGACCGGGCACGTGGGCGCCGTTCCGGCCGTGAGTTTCTCCTCCGACTCGACGTCGCTCGTCACCGGCTCGGTCGACGGCACCGTGGTGGTCTGGGACCTGGTCGGCTGACTCGCGTCAGCACCGGTCGCCGATCTCGCCGAATGGGCTGCGGTTAACCGCGCGGGCTGTGGCTCCCGTCAGCTCGTCCCGCCGACAGGGCGGGACGAGCTGACGTGAACCGGTTCCCGCGCGTTCTCAGTCGATGAATCCCCGGCTGCGGAGCTCGGCGACCACGACGTCGGCCGCCTCCTCGGCGGTCATGGTCGACGTGTCGAGGGCGACCTCGGGTGACTCGGGCAGTTCGTAGGGGGAGTCGATCCCGGTGAAGTTCGCCAGCTCGCCGCGCCGGGCCTTGGCGTACAGGCCCTTCGGATCGCGGCTCTCGGCGACGTCGAGCGGAGCATGGACGTGCACCTCGAGGAACTCGCCGTCGTCCACGCGCTCGCGTGCGAGCCGACGCTCGGCGCGGACCGGCGAGATGAACGAGGCGAGCACCACGAGCCCGGCGTCGACCATGAGGCCCGCGACCTCGCTGACCCGACGGATGTTCTCGACCCGATCGACGTCGGTGAATCCGAGATCGCGATTGAGTCCGTGACGAACGTTGTCGCCGTCGAGCAGATACGTACGAACGCCCGCCGCGTGCAGCTTCTGTTCGACGATGTTGGCGACGGTCGACTTGCCCGCCCCCGACAGCCCGGTGAACCACACCACGCCGGCGCGGTGACCCTGGCGTTCGATCCGCGCGGTCTTGTCGACCTGCACGTCCTGCCAGTGGATGTTCTGCGACCGCCGTAGCGCGAAGTGCAGCAACCCTGCGCCCACGGTGTTCTGGGTGATCTTGTCGATCACGATGAAGCCGCCGGTGTCGCGGTTGCCGGGCTGGCCGGCGTTGCGCTCGCCGATCGCCAGGCCCGGGTAGGGGTCGAACGGGATCGGCCGGTCGAGGCTCAGGTTGCACACGCCGATCTCGTTCAGTTCGAGCGTGTCGGCGGCGAGGTGTTCGAGGCTGTTGACGTCGACCCGGTACTTCGGGTTGGCGATCGTGACGCCCACCGTCCGTGTGCCGATCTTCATCAAATAGGGCCGGCCGGGAAGCATCGCGTCCTCGTGCATCCACACGACGTGCGCCTCGAACTGGTCGGCGACCTCCGCCGGATCGTCCGCCGTGCAGAGGAGGTCGCCGCGCGAGGCATCGATCTCGTCGGCCAACGTGATGGTGACCGACTGACCGGCGACCGCGACGTCGAGGTCGCCGTCCATCGTGACGATCCGCTCGACCGTCGACGTGGTGCCGGAGGGGAGCACACGGATCGGATCGCCCGGCTGGATGGTGCCGCCGACGATCTGACCGGAGAACCCGCGGAAGTCGAGGTTCGGCCGGTTGACCCACTGCACCGGCATGCGGAACGACTGGCTCGGTCGCTCGTCGTCGACCTCGACGGTCTCGAGGAACCCCATCAGCGTCGGGCCGTGGTACCAGTGCGTGTGAGCGCTCGGCTCGGTGACGTTGTCACCCTTGAGTGCCGAGAGCGGGATGAACGTGACGTCGCCCGGGTCGGCGCCGAGGCCGATCCGCTCGGCGAACTCGAGGTATTCCTCGCGGATCGAGTCGTAGACGTCCTTCGAGTAGTCGACGAGATCCATCTTGTTGATGGCGATGACGACCTTGCGCAGCCCGAGCAGCGACACGAGGAAGCTGTGGCGGCGCGTCTGCGTGAGCACCCCCTTGCGGGCGTCGACGAGGATCACCGCCACGTCGGCGGTCGACGCGCCGGTGACCATGTTGCGCGTGTACTGCTCGTGGCCCGGTGTGTCGGCGACGATGAACTTGCGCTTCTCGGTGGTGAAGAACCGGTAGGCGACGTCGATCGTGATCCCCTGCTCACGCTCCGCCGAGAGTCCGTCGAGGAGGAGCGCGAAGTCGAGGTCGCCGCCCTGCGTGCCCACCTTGGCCGAGTCGACCTCGAGCGCGGCGAGGTGGTCCTCGAACACGAGGTGCGACTCGTACAGCAGGCGACCGATCAGCGTGCTCTTCCCGTCGTCGACCGAGCCGCACGTGATGAAGCGCAGCATCGACTTGTTCTGGTTCGCCTCGAGGTACTCCGCGACGTCGGCCGCGATCTCCTCGCTCGAGACGTTCTCGGTGACCGCCATCAGAAATGCCCGTTCCTGCTCGTGGCCATTGCCATGGCGAGTTCGCGGTGCATCAGAAGTGTCCTTCCTGCTTCTTCTTCTCCAGCGAGCTGACGCCGTCGTGGTCGGCCACGCGGTTCTGACGCTCGGACGTGGTGGCGAGGAACAGCTCGCGGATGATGTCGGGCAGGCTCGCCGCGTCGGACTCGATGGCCCCCGTGATCGGGTAGCAGCCGAGCGTGCGGAAGCGCACGAGGCGCATCTCGGGCTCCTCGCCGGGCTCGAAACGGAAGCGGTCGTCGTCGATGACGATCAGCGCGCCGTCGCGCTCGACGACAGGGCGCTCCTTCGCGAGGTACAGGGACACGAGCGGGATGTTCTCGAGGTGGATGTACTGCCACAGGTCGAGCTCGGTCCAGTTCGACAGCGGGAACACGCGGATGCTCTCGCCCGGGCTGCGCCGACCGTTGTAGAGCTGCCAGAGCTCGGGTCGCTGACGCTTCGGATCCCACTGGTGCTGCGGCGAGCGGATGGAGAACACGCGCTCCTTCGCCCGCGACTTCTCCTCGTCGCGTCGGGCCCCGCCGAAGCACAGGTCGTACTTCTTCTCGTCGAGCAGCTGCTTGAGGCCCTCGGTCTTCCACATGTCGGTGTGCAGGGCCGAGCCGTGATCGAACGGATTGATGTCGCGCTCGATGCACTCGGGGTTGTGGTGGACCACCAACTCCATGCCGAGACGCTCGGCCGTCGCGTCGCGGAACGAGTACATCTCCTGGAACTTCCACATCGTGTCGACGTGGACGAGCGGGAACGGGGGAGTGCTCGGGAAGAACGCCTTGACGGCGAGGTGCAGCATGACGGAGCTGTCCTTGCCGACCGAGTAGAGCATCGCCGGGTTGTCGGCCTCGGCCGCTGCCTCGCGCATGATCTGGATCGCTTCGGCCTCGAGCCGCTGCAGATGGGTGAGACGCTCGGGCGTGACACGCGGTGCGTCCGGAACCTCGACGTGGGATTTCTCCACAATGTCCGTCATATCGGTAGACAATACGTACAATCCGCTGCGTGTCCAACCCAGCCGTGCACGGGGAGTGTTCCGTGGCGTCCCGAACGTCAGGCGTTCAGGACTCGGCCGACTGCGTCGATGACCTGGTCGTGGAACGCGCCGCTCGTCGCGACGACGCCGCGGTTGGCCGAGAGCCGGGCGCCGTGCGAGAAGTCGAGGGGCCGGCCCTCGACGTCGGTGACGACGCCGCCTGCCCGCTCGACCACGAACTTGCCCGCGGCGTGGTCCCAGATCTTCTCGACGTAGTCGGCCCGCGTGGGAAGGCGCAGGTAGATCGACGCGTCGCCGCGGGCGACGGCGGCGTACTTGCACTGACTGTCGATCCGGTACGGATCGGTCGTGATGCCGAGCAGGTCGGCGATCCGCTGCGACTGCGAGTGATCGGAGTGGCCCGACTCGACCGACTCGCAGAATCGGGACTCGGCCACCGTGGCCGGCGACGCCACGCGGATGTGCTGGCCGGTGGTCGTGTCGGACGTGAGGCCGTGGGACACGGTGCCGTGCGCATCGGCAGCGAAGATCGCACCCACGCCACCATCGGGAGTCGGGAGGTTCGGGCATCCGAGCGCGCCGAGCACGACCTCACCTTCCTCGATCAGCGCGAGGGCCACGGCGAACTGGTCGCCGCGCAGGAACCCCTTCGTGCCGTCGATCGGATCGAGGGTCCAGTACCGGTCGGTCGTTCCATCC
>JBCCTP010000098.1:0-11978 GCA_039198505.1 Actinomycetota bacterium
AGCCTTCGCCGAACTGCTCGGCCGCGAGGATGCGCTGGCCGGTATCTCCGCCGAGTACGCAGCGTCGGTCGAACAGCAGTGCTCACGGGTCCAGTCCGTCGTCGATCCGGGCGAGGTGCTGACGACGATCGAGCTCGATGGCGACGTCGCGTACGTCTACCCGCCGGCGCACGACCCCGACGGTCGAGGGCTGGAGCCGCTCGCGGTGCCGTACCCCTTCTTCCTCGAGTGTGGCCTCCAGCCGTCGCCGAACCTCGCCCCGCAATTCGAGGGGGAGGCGTTTCTCGAGGTGTCCTTGGAGCTCCTCCCGGACTTCCTGGACGACGCCGACCACGTGGTGATCTTCACCGAGGCCTACGAGACCGTCGACGAGCTCGTCGCAGCGCAGCCGATCTTCGAGGGCATCACGGCGGTCCGGGGCGGGAACGCCTACATCACGCCCGTGCTCACCGGCGCGAACTACATCGGCGCCCAGGAACGCCTGGCCGCCTACGCCGATGTGCTCTCTGGGTCGACCGGCTGAGAGGCCGGGCGTCGGTCAACGTCCGACCGGTCGAAGGCCGACCGAGTTCTCGACATCTCGCGGGTCGGAATCCCGCGAGGCTGGCCGGATCCCAGATCTGCGGCGCCCACCCTGACATGGGGGTCATGCCGATTCCCGAGGCTCGGGGCGAAGACGTCACGCACCGGAACGTAACGTCGACCCGGGGGAACGCTTCGAGATGGAGGCACGACCGTGCTCGACCTGACCGACATCGGCCGCTATTGGGCTCGCATCCGGCCCGACGGCATCGGCCTCACGTTCGAGGGCCGTTCGTTCACCTGGGCGGAACTCGATCGAGCGTCCGACGAACTCGCCGCCGGCCTCGCCGAGTTGGGCGTCCGACCAGGAGATCGCGTCGGCCTCCTCATGCACAACCGGCCCGAGTGGTGCGACGTCACGATGGCCGCGTTGAAGCTCGGCGCCATCGTCGTTCCGGTCAACGTCAGGTTCACCGCCTCGGAGCTCGCGTACGTGGTCGCCGATGCGGACTGCCGGCTCGTAGTGAGCGAGTCGGCGTTCGCCGACGTGCTGTCGGGGGTCGCCGATCGACGGGTCCTGCTGGCCGACGAGTTGGACCAGCACCGGCGCACCGGCGAGCGACCGACGATCCCGGACGAGCGTGGCGGAATCAGCCCGGCGTTCATCTGCTACACGTCGGGAACCACCGGAGACCCGAAGGGCGCGGTCCTGACCCACGCGTCGTGGAACGCGGGGTCGCAGGGGTGGGCCCAGGCGATGGCGCTGGGGCCCGACACCAACACGCTCTTGCCGTTCCCGCTGGCGTTCACCGGTGGCCTCGCCGTCTGGTTGTTCACCTACTGGGCAGGCGGGAGGGTCGTGCTCGAGCGTGCCTTCGAGCCGACCCGCGCGCTCGAGCTGATCGAGGCCGAGAGGATCACCGGGCTCTTCGCCGTTCCCGCGATCTACCAGGCACTCGTCGCGCATCCCCGCTGGGGAGACACCGATCTCTCGTCGTGGCGCGTCGCCTCGTCGGGCGGCGCAGCGGTTCCCGAGGCCCTGATCCGGGCGGTCCAAGCCCGCGGCGTCCCGATGGCCCAGGGCTTCAGTCTGACCGAGGCGTCGGCCGCCGGGACCGTGCTCCCACCACGGGACGCCCTCGGCAAGCTGGGGTCCGCCGGTCTCGCGGTGCTGCACGGGACGATCAGCGTCGTCGACCCCGACGGTCCCGACGACACGCCGCTCCCGCCCGGCGAGGTCGGGGAGATCCTCGTCGGCGGACCGCAGATCATGGCCGGCTACTGGAACCGACCCGACGCCAGCGCCGAGGCGCTCCGCGGAGGCCACCTGCACACGGGAGACCTCGGCCACCTCGACCAGGACGGGTACCTCTACGTCGTCGACCGGATGAAGGACATGCTGATCTCCGGCGGTCTCAACGTGTATCCCGCCGAGATCGAGCGAGCACTCGGAGCCCTCCCGGGCGCGACCGAGCTCACCGTGATCGGTGTGCCGGACGAACGGTGGGGTGAGACGCCGGCGGTCATCGCGGTCGGCGACGCGGCGACGGTGACCGGTGACGCCGTGCTGGCGGCACTCGGCGACGATCTCGCCGATTTCAAGCTCCCCCGCTACGTGATCGTGCGCGACGAACCGTTGCCGCGCGGCATGTCGGGCAAGGTGCTCAAGCGGGAACTCGTCGAGACGTACCGAGACCTCGCCACGACCGAGACGCCCATCCGATGATGATCACGTTCCGGGTCTGACCCCGGGGCGTGATGTCAGTCGTCGCGGTCGTCGACGAGTTCGTTCTGCAGGTCGTCGAGGATGGTCTCGTCGAACACCGTGTCGTCGATGGTCGAATCGGCCACGGCGAGCCACACGAACACCCCGACGAACGTTGCGACGAGCGGCACCAGCACGAAGACCCAGACCTGGCCGAGTGCGTTGGGATCGGTGTCGGAGAAGAGCGCCGACCCGAGCGAGCGCGCAGGATTGAGCCCGCCGCCGTCGATCCCCAGCAGGATCAGGTGACCGACCGCGTACGCGCCGCCGGTGGCGAGTGCGACACCGCCGAGGCCGTAGCCGTCGACGACGGCCATCAGCAGCACGACCACGAGGATGACGCCGAGCACCAGCTCGGCCGCGATCACCGTGCCCAACTCACCGAAGCCGGAACGGTCCCAGCCGTTGGCCCCCGCCGTCACCCGCGTCTGATCGTTGAGGCCCCAGATGGCTGCGGCACCGGCGATGGCGCCCACGACCTGACCGACCCAGTCGCCGACGGCCTCTCGTGGACTGATCTCGCGCACCAGGAGGAGCGCGAGCGAGAACATCGGGTTGGCGACCGCCCCGATGACCCCGATCGCGATCGCGAGCCCGACACCGAACGAGACAGCGGCGGCGAGCGTGTCGATGTTGTCGCCGAGCACGAGGACGCCGGGTCCGGCGAGCATCAACACGAACGTGCCCACGCTCTCGGTCACGACGTTGCGCGCCACCGACGGTGCGGCCGACGACGCGACGGGCTCGACGGTCGTGTCGACGGCGGTCGTGTCCATGTGCGCCACCGTACTTTCCGCACCTCCGGCCGCCGGTTTCCGCCACGTCGACCGCCCCTCGACCCGACCGACCGGACGCGGTCGTAGGCTCGATCGGGTGCTCGGACTCGTGACCGCCGAGGTCGCCGCCCCGCTCGACCCCGACCTCGAGCCACTCGCCGACGCCTGCCGCGATCGACTCGGCGCCGATCGGGTGCGGGTCGTCGACTGGCACGACAGCACCGTCGACTGGTCGTCGTTCGACGCCGTGGTCATCCGGTCGACGTGGGACTACACGACTCGGCTCGACGAGTTCCTCGCCTGGGTCGATCGGGCGTCGACGGCGACGAGCCTCGTCAACGACGGCGGGATCGTCCGCTGGAACGCCGACAAGGTGTATCTCCGAGACCTCGCCGACGATGGCATCCCCGTCACCCCGACCGTGTTCGTCGAGCCCGGCCACCAGCCCCCCGCAGTCGAAGGCGTCCACGTGGTGAAACCCAGCGTCGGTGCTGGATCGGCTGGTGCGCGCCGGTGCGAGCCCGACGAGGTCGCCGACCACGTGGCGGCGCTGCACCGAGACGGTCGCACCGCGATGGTCCAGCCGTATCTCGAGCGGCTCGACGCACTCGGCGAGACCGCGCACTGCTTCGTGCCGGGACCGGTCGGGTCGGGTCCGGTCTTCAGTCATGCGTTCGGGAAGGCGGCGATCCTGCGGAGCACCGACGTCGAGCAGGTGGGCGATCTCTTCGCCAAGGAGGACATCACCACCCGCGTCCCCACCGACGCCGAACTCGATCTCGCTCGGGCGGTCCTCGATGCCCCGTCGATCAGACGCTTCGGCGACGTCGGCTTCGCACGGATCGACATCGCTCCGATGCGCGGCCCCGACGGGACCGACCGTTTCGTGGTGATGGAGGCCGAGCTGATCGAGCCGTCGTTCTACTTCGAGAAGACGCCCGGCTCGGTCGACGTGTTCGCCGACGCTCTGGTCGCACGGCTGAACGGGGAGAGGGTCTCGCCGTGACGAGAGCGCGAACCGAGCGGCTGCTCGTGGAGCGGGTCGACCGCGGGGACGACGGATGGACGCGGGGTCGACGCCCCGACGACCTCATCGTCGAGGAACCCATGACGGTCCAGCTCGACGGAACGGTCGTCACCACCACGATGCGCACGCCCGGGCACGATTACGAGCTGGCGGCGGGGTTCTGCTTCACCGACGGACTCCTCGCAGGTGCCCCCGTCCACGGAATCCGGTACTGCGCCGACGGGAGCGCTGTCGACAGCCAGTTCAACGTCGTCACCGTCGAGACCGGCGGCGTGGCGCCCACTCCGACCCCACGACTCGGCACGACGTCGTCGAGCTGCGGATGGTGCGGCAGCGACCAACTCACCGAACTCGCCGACCGGCTCGACCCGCTGCCACCGTACGAGCCGTTCCCGCTCGACGTCCTCGCCTCGGTGACCGACCGCGTCATCGACGACCAGAGCCTCTTCGCCCGAACCGGGTCGGTCCACGCCGCGGCCGCCTTCGATCGGACCGGAACGCCCGTCGTGATCCGCGAGGACGTCGGCCGCCACAACGCGGTCGACAAGGTGATCGGATCGCTCCTGCTCGACCGGCCGAGCCGGGTCCCCGCCGACGACCTCGGGCTGTTCGTGAGCGGCCGAGCATCGATCGAGATGGTCCAGAAGGCCTGGTCGGCGGGGTTCCACACCCTGGTCGCCGTCAGCGCCCCCACCTCGCTCGCGGTCCGCGCGGCGCGTCGCGCCGGGCTCGTCCTCGCCGGCTTCGTCCGCCCCGGCGGTTTCAACGTCTACTCGGCTCCCACCGAGGCCGACCGCCGTAACCTGGGGTCATGAAGCTCGACGAAGGTCTCGGCGTCGTCCACCTCCTCGGGAAGACCGGCCCGACGACCGATCCCGAGGCGGTCCTCACCGCCATCAAGGCCGCCGAGGCCGACGAGGCGCAGGTCGTCACGGCGGCCATGCTCGGCCACAAGGCCGATGTGTGCGTCATGGCGCTGTCCCCCGACTGGCGAGTCCTGCGGACGCTGCAGACCGGGCTGCAGCGGGCGGGCCTCGACGTGATCGACAGCTACGTGTCCATCACCGAGGTGAGCGAGTACGCCGCCGGCATGCCCGAGGAGATGCTCCGGCCGCGGCTGTACCCCGAACTCCCGCCCGAGGGGTACGAGACCTTCTGCTTTTACCCGATGAGCAAGAAGCGCGAGGGGCACGCCAACTGGTACACCACCGGCTTCGACGACCGTCGCGACATGATGATGGAGCACGGCAAGAGCGGTCGGACCTTCGCCGGCAAGCTGGTGCAGCTCATCACCGGATCGACCGGGCTCGACGACTTCGAGTGGGGCGTCACGCTGTTCGCCAAATCGCCCGAGGTCGTCAAGGACGTCGTGTACACGATGCGGTTCGACGAGGCGTCGGCGCTGTACGGCGAGTTCGGCACGTTCTACGTCGGGTATCTCGACGACGTCGAGAACATCCTCGGGCACGGCGCCGCCAGCTGAGGCCCGGCCGGGTCTCGGTCCCGCCCGAGTCCCGTCGTCCGGAGCGTCGTCACACCGACACGGGGAACGTGGTGTCGAACTCGGGCGTTCCGTCGTCACCGACCACGAAGGTCTCGAACTCGGCGCGACTCGTCTCGCCCGTCCGCGTGAGCTCGGCGGTTCCGGACCGGCCGTTGTAGTTGATCTGCAGGCCCTGATCGATCCGCTGCGCGCACTGCTCGAAGGTGCTGCACGGCGACCCTCCGGTGGAGACCGACGGCATCTGACTCGCGATGAGCGCGGGAGCGTCGGAGCCACCCTGCAGTGCTGCGAGCGCGATCAGGTTGATGCAGTCCTCGACCTGCACCTCGAACGGGCCGGTGGTGATCGCCCCCTCGTCGTCACGGATGACGACCGCGGGAGCGACGCCGACCACCCGACTCCGGAAGTCGTCGGACAGCTCGGCGAGCGCCGGCGCCGACTCACTGTTGCGCACCGCGTCGTTCACGACGATCCGACGAGCGTCGACCGATGCGCCGTCGAGGATCGACAGCACCGACAGGGTGTCGGCGGCCGACGCGAGCACGATCACCACGTCGGCACCGAGGTCGAGTGCATCGTCGAGCGCATCGGGTGCCTCGACGACCGCCGGCGGAACGCCGACCGTGGACGCCACCCCGATCGAACGCTCTCGGAGCGAGTCCTCGGCGGCAGCGGCGAACGACCGGCCGAACGGGTCGTCGACGTGGACGATGAGTGCGTCGGCCGCCCCGGTTCGCTCGACCCGGTCGGCGATCGCCTCGGCCTGGAGAGCATCGGAGGGCACGGTCCGGAAGAACAGCCCGTCGTCGGGGAAATCGGTGAGGTCGATCGCCGACGCCGTCGCCGAGCAGGACACGATCTGGGCATCGACCGCCACGTCGAGGGCGGCCGTCGCGGTCAGCGACGACACGGGGCCGACCATGGCGTCGACGTCGATGTCGTCGGCCGCGAGCACCTCGACGGCGGCCGCGGCCGACGTGAGCGTGTCGCCGTCGACGACCACGAACAGCTCGACGTCGGTCCCCAGCACGCCGCCCACGTCGTTGATCTGCTCGACCGCCTCCTCGGCGCTCGCCTCGATCGACGCGCCGATCGTGGCCGGCTCGGCCGGGACGACGAGACCGATCCGCAGGACTTGGTCGTCGACGCGCACCGGCGGCGAGTCGGTCGTGGTGGGCGCGACCGTGGTCGCGATCCCCGTGGTTGGCTCACCGTTGCAGGCCGCGGCGGCGAACGCGGCGAGCACGAGCACCACCGCTCCACGAATCGACCCGACCATCGGGCGCCGACCGTACTCCCGACGCACGCATCGATGATCGCAGCCGCACTCGTGCGGACGCGACGGCGACCATATGCTCTGGCCCATCGCAGCGGACCCGACCCCCACCGTTCCACCCTCCCGAGAGGGCGAACGCGCCGCTCACATTCGCGCGGCTGCGGAGGACCACGCCGTCACGACGGCGAGCGACGAGGAGTGGGGCCATTCGTACTGCGCGGCGCTGGCGGGCCTGACCGACGACTGGGTGACCGAACTGTTCGAGCGGGCACTCGAGGCGCACCCCGGCAAGCACCGGGTCGCGCTGCTCGCCGCCGGCGGGTACGGCCGAGGTGAGCTCGCGCCGTTCAGCGATCTCGACCTCCTGATCGTCCACGACGCGAAGCCACGCAAGGTCGCCGGCGAGATCGAGCCGCTCGCCAGCGCCATGTGGTATCCGCTCTGGGACTCGGGCGTGAAGCTCGGCCACGCGGTGCGACGGGTCGACGAGCAGATCGGTCTGGTCAACGGCGACCTCGACTCCGCCACGGCACTCCTCACGGCACGGCCGCTCGCCGGCGACCGCGAACTCGCCGACGAGGTGATCCTTCGCGGTCGACGAGCGTGGGAGAAGGACCGGTCCGCCTTCCTCGGGGGTCTGCGCACACGGACGCTGGCCCGCCAGGCCGAGTCGGCCGACGTGGCGTACCGACTCGAACCCGACCTCAAGAACGGACACGGCGGCCTCCGCGACGTCCAGACGGTCTGGTGGGCGGTCGCGACCGGGCTCGACGTGGTGGAACAGGACCGCAGCGATCTGTGGGACTGCTACCGGGTCCTCCTGCGCGCACGGGTGGCACTCCACCTCGCAACCGGGCGTCCCGGCGACGTGATGCGGCTGGAGGATCAGGACCAGATCGCCGCGGCCGGACGTTGGGCCGACGCCGACGAGATGATGGCCGACGTCGCCGCGGCGGGACGGCGGGTGTCGTGGATCTGCGACGAGACGTGGTCGCGGACCATCGACCGCGACCACGAACCCGGCCGCGCGATCGCTCCGGGCATCGTCTACACCCGCGGCGAGATCGCCCTGGGCGACAGCGCCGACCCGGTCACCGATCTGACCTTGCCGCTCCAGGCGGCCGTCGCCGCGGCGCGACTCGACTGCCGGATCTCCCGACCTGCCCTCGACCTCCTCCACGAGCGGGTGCCGCAGTGGCCGCGACTGTGGCCCGTCGGCGCCAAGCAGGAGCTGGTGGCTCTGCTGCTCGAGGGGCACCGCGCGATCAAGGTGCTCGAGGCGCTCGACCAACGCGGTCTGTTCTCCCGCTTCCTCCCCGAGTGGGAGGCGGTGCGATCGAAGCCGCAGCGCAACGCGTACCACCGCTTCACCGTCGACCGGCACCTGTGGGAGGCGGCGGCCAACGCCGCCGAGTTGGTCGACCGCGTCGATCGGCCCGACCTCCTCGTCGTCGGAGCACTCTTCCACGACATCGGCAAGGGGTACCCCGGCGACCACACCGAGGTCGGAATGGACCTCGTCCGATCGATCGGTCCTCGACTCGGGTTCCCGCCCGGCGACGTCGACATCCTGGTCAGGCTCATCGAGCTGCACCTGCTGCTCCCCGACGTCGCCATGCGGCGCGATCTGGCCGATCCCGCCACGCTCGACCTCGTCGCTCGCGAGGTGCGCACGCCGCAGGTCCTCGATCTCCTGCACGCCCTCACCGAGGCCGACTCGAAGGCGACCGGACCCTCTGCGTGGGGGAGCTGGAAGGAAGGTCTCGTCAACGAGCTGGTCGCTCGCACCCACCACGTCCTCGACGGCGGCGAGGTCTCCGAGGTCACGTGGCGCCTCTTCCCCGACGCCGAGACCCTCGAGCTCATGGCGGCCGGCGAGACCACGTTCACCAGGTCCGACGAGACGATCACCGTGGTCACGCGGGACAGCGCGGGCACCTTCAGCAAGGTCGCAGGGGTCCTGTCGCTGCACGGCCTCGACGTCGTCCACGCCCAGGCCCACTCCGACGAACACGGCATGGCGGCCTCGCAGTTCCGGGTGGTCGAGGGGGAGGCCGGACTCAACTGGCGGTCGCTCACCTCGGATCTGCGCAAGGCGCTCGACAACCGACTCGCGATCGCCGCCCGACTCGACGAGCGGGCCGCCACGTACCGGCGCCGACGTCGCTCCCAGGCCCATGATCCGGGCCCGCCGCGCGTGAAGTTCATCGACGACGGGTCGAGCAACGCCACCGTGGTCGAGGTGCGCGCCCTGACGAAGATCGGCATCCTCCACCGCATCACCAAGGCGATGACCGAACTCGGTCTCGACATCCGACACGCCACGGTGCAGACGATCGGGATGGAGGTCGTCGACACCTTCTACGTGCGGACACGCGACGGTGAGCTGGTCACCAACGGCCCTCACCGCAAGGAGATCCACAAGGGGCTGGTCCACGCCGCGTCGTGACCCCGGTCGACGTGGCGACCGGTCGACGACCGGTCGCGGCGCAGCTCCGCCGTGATCGGCTGGGTACATTGCGGACGTGGCCGACGCTCGCGACCTCGCCCGCTGGAGCGAGACGCTCTCGGCCATCGCCCGAACCGGGATGGCCTTCACCGAGAACCTCTACGAGCGCGAACGCTACGAGGAGGTGCTCCACGTCGCCGCCGACATCAAGGCCGCGGCCAAGCGCGCCGAACAGGCCCGCGCCGACGAAGTCGCCGCCGACGATCCGTCGGTCGAAGCCGAGATCGATCACTTCGTGGGCGAATGGCTCGACAACGTGGGGGAGGGTGTCCCCGGCTACGTCACGCCGAAGGTCGCGGTCGGTGCGGTCGTCGGCAACGAGAACGGTGAGATCCTCCTCGTCCAACGCAAGGACTCGGGCATCTGGCTCTACCCCACCGGGTGGGCCGATGTCGGGTACTCGCCGTCCGAGGTCGCGGTGAAGGAGGTCTCCGAGGAGACCGGGATCGACTGCGTCGTCGACGGTCTCGTCGGTGTGATCGACGGGCAGCGGATGGGCTTCAGCCGCTTCGGCATGTACATGCTGCTGGTCCACTGCACCGCGACCGGCGGCGAGCTGCGTCCGCACCCGCTCGAGACGAGCGACGTCGGCTGGTTCTCCCGCGACGAGCTGCCCGAACACACCGCCGGAGCGCAGTGGTGGGGACCCATGGCGTTCGCAGCGATCGATCGCGCCGAGCCCATCGCGGCGTCGTTCGACGAGGTCCGCGAGCCGGTCTGGCGGACGGGCGACGACTGAGCCGACCGCAATCGGTCGTCGGTGCGATCGGTCGTCGGTGCGGTCAGTCGTCGGTGTTGTCGCGGAGGAACTGCTCGACTTCGTCGACCAGCGTGTCGGGATCGACCGGTTCGGCGTTGGTGAGGTCGTCGGCGGTCTCGTCGACCTCGTCGCTCATCCGTTCGAGCCGCGACAGGTACTCGACCATGTCGTCGTCGTCACCGATGAGCGCGTCGACACGGGCGTCGTACTCGGCGGCCGCCGGCGCGAGCCGGCTGAGCGGCGCCGGTGTTCCGAGCATGGCGCACGCCCGCTCGACGACCGCCATGGCGGCCTTGGGCGACGGCACCTGAGAGGCGTACCCGGGCACCGCTGCCCACAGCGACGCCGACGGGAGGTCGACCGCCGCAGCCTGGTGGTGGAGGACCCCGACGATCCCGGTGGGACCCTCGTACTGCGACCGCTGCAGCTCGAAGCGTTCGATGAGGCCGCTGTCGGACGCGGTGCCGATGAGGGGAACCGGGCGTGAATGCGGCACGTCGGCGAGCAACGCGCCGAGGGTGAGCAACATCGACGCCGAATGCCGCTCAGCGACACCGATGATCTGGTCGCAGAAGAGCCGCCACCTGAGAGCCGGCTCGGGCCCGAGAACGAGGATCACGTCGCCGCCGGGGATCGACGCCGACCACAACCCGACGGTGGGCCAGATGATCGACCGGTTGCGCTCGTCGTCGAGGCGCACCTGCGGGCGGACGGTCGCGAAGTCGGTGAAGATCTCGGGGTCGACCTCGGCGAGGGGGCGGGCGTCCCACGCCTCGACCATGGCGGTCAGCGCGCTGGACGCGGCGTCTCCCGCATCGTTCCAGCCGGTGAAGGCGGCGATGACCGCGGGACGATCGAGCTGCGGCTCGTCGACCCAGCGAACGTGATCGGTCCCCACCTCTCCCAGGGTATCGGTCGGCCCGGAGGACCCTGACCGGTGGATCCGACCCGTCCTCGACCGGCCGGTAGCGTCTCGCATCGTGTCCGACGTCGACATCTCGATCGCCACGACCGTCGACGACGACCTCGTCGACGCGTTCGCCCACCTCATCCCCCAGCTGTCGTCCTCGTCGCTGCCACCCGACCACGATGCACTGCGTGCGCTGGTCGACGGACCGGACACCGACCTGTTCGTCGCCCGTGTCGACGACGGGATCGTGGGGAGCCTGACCCTCGCCTTCTACCTGATCCCGACGGGCCTGAAGGCGTGGATCGAGGACGTGGTGGTCGACGACGCCGCACGCGGGCGCGGCGTCGGGCGACTCCTCAACGAGGCGGCCCTCGATCGTGCTCGCGCGCGAGGCGCGAAGAACGTGAGCCTCACGAGCCGTCCCTCTCGTGAGGCCGCCAACCGGCTGTACCAGCGGATCGGTTTCACGGCGTACGAGACGAACCTGTACCGGTTCGATCTGCGCTGACCTGCCGGGCGGTCAGCCGCCACGGACTCGTTCGAGGTCCTCGGCAGCCTGGCGGACCTGCCAGTCACGATCGTCGAGAGCTCGCTCGATCGCCTCGTCGACCTCGTCGCCGTCGAACGGTGCGAGCGCGAGGACGGCTCGCCGACGAACCGCCGGTTTGTCGGTCGTGCCGGCGAGGATCGTCGGGAGGCCACGTTCGTCGCCGATGGCCCCGAGCGCCGCGATCGCCGATTCGCGCACGATCGCATCGTCGTGACCGGTCCCGAGCTCGACGAGCCGACCCACGATCTCGTCCCGCGCCGTCTCGTGCTCGCCGCACGCCCATGCGGCCACCTCGACCACGCGGGCGTCGGCGTCGTCGAGAGCCGGCGCGAGGTCGACGTCGCCGTGGGTCGCCGCCAGCTCGGCCGCCCGGCGACGA
>JBCCTP010000099.1:0-11951 GCA_039198505.1 Actinomycetota bacterium
CGACGGGGCTACTGTCCGGCGATGGACGCTCGGGGGCTCAGGCGATCCGCACTCGCGGCGATCGCGTTCATCGTGGCCGTCGGGCTCGCGGCAGTCGCTCCGGCTGGAGCCACCGGTGGATCGCCGGCTCCACGCCAGGTCGACACCGAGACGTACATCGACGTCCTGATCGATGCGCCACCGGCGGTTCGTGATGCGCTCGTCGTGCAGCTGACGACGGGTGGGACCGACGTGTCGTCGTCCTGCGCGGATGACGGCCCCGATCCCGGCGACCAGCGGCGATCGATCCGGTGTGACGATCTCGACGACGGGACCTACGCCCTCGACGTGATCGGCGTGCCGGCCGGTCACGTCGCACTGTGGGACTGCGCCGACATCGTCGCGGCATCGGCCGAGCACACGGCGATCCCGATCGGCGGTGGATTCAGCGAGTGGCTCTGCTCGGTGACCGTCGCCGAACCCGGTGTCCGGCTCGAGTGGGCCACGACCGACGACCGATCTCTCGGGGTCGGCACCACGCCGAACGGTTCGACCACGGCCGACTGCATCGACGACGTCGGTCCCGACGTCGTCATCCGGTGGTGTGCCGGCGGACTCGGCACCTACGAGATCGAGATCATCGGCGAGATCGGCGACGAAACCGTCGACCTGTTCTGCTTCCCACTCGTCACGTCCCGGGACACCTTCGACGGCACCGCCGTCGTGGTCACGGCCGACGAACCTCTCTGGACGTGCTCTCTCCAGGAGTCGCCCCAGGCCGTCGGGTCGATCAACTGGGTCGCCGTCGCGGGAGACACGGCACCGTGGTTGACGTCCGACGCACTCGAGCTGTCCGGTGGACCGGTCGGCGCCGACCTCGACGGGCTGTGCAGTCTCGTCGGAGCGCCGAGTGTCGAGACCGAGAACGACTTCACGTTCTCCTGCGACGGTCTGCCCTCCGGCACCTACTCCGTCGACCTCGTCGGCGTCCCGGCGGGTCACCGCGTCGACCTGTCGCTGTGTCCGTCGTTCGTGATCGACGACACGATCCAGGAGACACAGGCGGGCTGCCAGATCGACGTCTTCACACCGGCGTGGATCGCCGGCGACGCCGGGTTGCCACCGCCCGATGACACGGGCGACGGCACGGGCGACGGTGACGACCTCCCGGTCGCCGGTGGAACGGTTCATCTGCTGTTCCTCCTCGGGGCGCTGATCACCGGCGTCGGACTGCTCGTGCTGTCGGCTCCTCGACTGATCCCGGTGCGCGTCGACCGGCGAGCGCGACCCCGGACGCCGGTACATTCGGACCATGACCGGAACGCTGTACATCACCGGTGACACCGAGGCCGACGGGCTCCTCAACTCCGACGGCAACGCGCTGTTGCTCGGCATGCTGCTCGACCAGCAGGTGCCGATGGAGTGGGCGTTCGCCGGTCCGCAGACTCTGCACGAGCGCCTCGGCCACCTCGATCCGGCGAAGATCGCGGCGATGGACGTCGAGGCGTTCGTCGACGTGTGCCGCGAGAAGCCGGCCATCCATCGCTTCCCGAAGTCCATGGGTGAGCGCATCCATCAGGTGTGCACCGCACTCGTCGAGGACTGGGACGGCCAGGCGTCGAACCTGTGGGCCGACGTCGACGACGGGAAAGAGCTCCTCGGTCGCCTGAAGGCCCTCCCTGGCTACGGCGACGAGAAGTCCAAGATCTTCGTGGCACTGCTCGCGAAGACCCAGGGGGTCGCGCCCGACGGATGGCAGAAGGCGGCCGGCAAGTTCGGCGACGACGTCCCGCGATCGGTCGCCGACATCCACGACGAGGTCAGCCTCGGCAAGGTCCGCGACTGGAAGAAGGCGCAGAAGGCCGCCAAGAAGGACAAGCAGGACCGACCGATCTCGTGATCGGTCCGCACCGGCAGGCCTGGTGCCGGGTCCGAAGTGTGCTGTTCCGGGTCGTGACGTGACAGGGATCCGATCGGCCGCTCGTTGGCTGTTGCGCGGCGAGGCGAACGTCTCGGCCACGCTCGACTCCCTGTCGGTCGAGATCCGGGAGGTGCAACATCGGCTCGACGCTCTCGTCGAGTCGTCCGCAGCACGTGATGAGGACGTCGCCGCCCTCGGCCGACGGCTCGATCGGCTGACCGAGGACGCTCAGAGCCGGGCAGCGGCCGACGCCTGGCCGACCGCCGATCCGCTCCGCACCGACGGCGTGAACGTGGTCGGTTACCTCCAGCGCCAGCTCGGCATCGGCGCGGTCGCCCGCCGGATCGTCGAGATCCTCCGATCGGCCGACGCGCCCACGTCGGCCATCGCGTTCGGGGCGACGTCGAGTCGGCCGATCAGCGAATCGTTCGCACTCGATCAGCGCATCGACTTCACCGCGTCACTCGCCGTCGTCGCGGCCGATCAGCTCGGGCTCCTCGAGCAGCATCACCCGGAGCTCCGAGCGACGTCCGAACGACTCGCCGGATACTGCTTCTGGGAGCTCGACCGGATCACCGACGACATGCGTGCCGGATGCGAGCTCGTCGACGAGGTGTGGACGGCGACCCGCTTCACCCACGATGCCTTCGCCGACGCGGACGTGCCCGTTCGGTTGGTGCCGATCACTGTCCCCGAACCGGTGTCGAGCGGGCGAGAGCGCTCCGAGTTCGCTCCGCTCTCCGGTGCGGGCGATCGCCCCGTCGTGGGCCTCACGTTCGATCACTTCAGCGTGCTCGACCGCAAGAACCCGCTCGGCGCCATCGAGGCGTTCCGGCGGGCGTTCACGCCCGACGAGGGGCCTCTCCTCGTCGTGAAGACGATGAACGGACACGTGGCCGCCAACGCCCACGATCGGCTCG
Source organism: Actinomycetota bacterium (assembly GCA_039198505.1). Taxonomy (GTDB): domain Bacteria; phylum Actinomycetota; class Acidimicrobiia; order Acidimicrobiales; family Ilumatobacteraceae; genus Ilumatobacter_A. The sequence continues at coordinate 2,821 of JBCCTP010000099.1, forward strand.
TCGCGGCGGCCGCCGAGCGCCCGGACGTCGTGGTGTGGGACCGGCACCTGTCGAGCCCCGACCAGGCAGCGTTCATCGCCGGACTCGACCTGCTGGTGTCGCTGCACCGCAGCGAAGGGCTCGGCCTCCATCTCGCGGAGGCGATGTGGCTGGGGACGCCCGTGATCGCCACCGGGTACTCGGGGAACGTCGACTTCATGGACCGGTCGTGCGCCGCCTTGGTCGGTCACGAACTCGTGGAGATCGGCGCGAGCGAGGGCGGTGGGATCTACCCGCCGGGCGCCCGCTGGGCCGATCCCGACCTCGACGAAGCGGCCGACCACCTCCGTCGGCTCATCGATGACTCCACCGCCCGCTCCGAGCTCGCCCGCGCGGCCCGGTCCCGGATGGAATCCCAGCCCGACGACGCGACCACCGCCCGCTCGATCCTCGATGCGTTCGGGTGACGCTCGGGCGGTCCATCCGCACCCGACCTCACGCGTTCACGACCGGCGGCGGGCGAGCGACCCGAGCCGACGCCCGAGGCGCGCCCCCGGTGTCGCCAGCTCGGCGTTGAGCTCTTCGACCTGACGGCGGAGCTCTCGCACCTCGCTCGTCACGCTCTCGTGGTCCGAGTGTCGCCGGACCAGTACGGACGCGGCACCGGGGCCGAACGCCACACCGGTGCGATCGAGCTCGGCGCGGACGTCGTCGAGAGCTGCCATGACGGCGTCGCGATCGCCGGACGACGGGACCCAACTCGATCCCTCGGGAATCGTCAGGGCGGGAACGGCCGTGTCGTGCACCCCGATGACGGGCGCGAGCGCGACGAGCAGCGCCGAACCGACACCCAGTCCGGCCGCCACCAGCGCCGACGCGTCGAGCTCGGGGAAGGCCTGGAACGCAGCGACGGGAACGGCGACAGCACCCCCCGGCGTGCCGGGTCGGCGGAGGTGCTCGCCCAGATCGAACGTCGGGTCCCATCGCTCGTCGTCGGGCGTATCGTCACCTGCGGCGCATCGCACGATGGGTCCCCCGAGCGCATCGGTGGTCGACGCGAACTGTTCGACCCATCGCTCGTCGAGGACCGCGTCGTGGTCGATCACGACGACGCTGCGGCCTCGCACCCCGCCGACGCTGGTCACCGCGGCGAGCGCAGCCTTCGAATCCGCAACGTCGATCCGCTCGACGTCGTCCGCCTCCGGCAGGTCGACCACGTCGGCGGCACCGACCACCACCACCGACAGCCGGGGACCGCCGCGATCGACACCCACACTCTGGGGTGTCGGTGTCGGGTCGTGGAACGAGATCGCCGGTCGGCGGACCCGTCGCGGGTCGAGCTCGAAGAGACGGCCGAACTGATGGGTGGTGCCGTGACGGTCGGCGAGCTCGCGTGCCCGGCGCACGACGGCCCCGATCGCCGTGGTGGGACGGATCAGCGGATGATCGTGGGGCCACTCCTGATCGGAGTACTCGGTGACGACGTCGTGCCGGTGCGCCTCGTCGAATCCGGTCCGAGTCAGCAGTTCGAGCATCGACGACTCGGTGAAGAACCGGAGGTGGGTCCGATCGAGCAGCCCGCTCTCGGCGAGATCCCATCGGCCGGCCACGAGCTTCGCGGCGACGTCTCGGAACGACACGTTCGGGAGACTGACGCCGAGCGTCTCGACCGACCGCTCGCCCATCCACCCGGCAAGGCGATCGAGCACGAGCTGGGGCTCGACGAGGTGCTCCAGCACGTCGAGCGCGAGCACCGCGACGACGGCCCTCTCAGCGCCGGACACTTCGTGCACCGCCGCATCGAGGGCCGCGGGCAGTCCGTCGACGTCGGACAGATCGAACTGCGATCCCGCGACCCCCCGCTCGCGCAGCGAGGCGAGTGACGCCTCGTCGGCGTCGAGGCCCACATAGGTGAATCCCGCGGCGATCAGCGGCTCGGCGTGCGGCGCGTACCCGCACCCGAGGTCGACCACGAGTCCACGCTCGACGTGCTCGGTCAGCAGGTCGACGATGTGACCGTGCGACAGCTCGCCGTCGAAGTCGACGTCATAGGCGCTCACGCGACGGACCTCACTCGCGGCAACCTCACGCTCGCGGCCTCACTCGGGCAGCCGACTCGCCAGCGCCCGAACACTCCGGCCGGCGAGTCGACGGGCGGCCCGATACGGCGTGCGGGGCAACGACTCGACGGTCATGTCGCCGGGAAGAGCGACATCGTCGGCGACCGGTGGCGTGAACGCTCCGAGTGCCTCGCGCGCATCGGGCATCGTGCGAACCCACCGGCGGAAGTGGACGGCATCGTCGCCGTCGATGTCGCGAAACGCCGCTTGCAGGTCGTGGCGCTCGGTCCACACCGACCTCTCGATCCGCGACACTGGCCAGCGTTCGGTCCCGCCGGCGATCGCCTCGAGCCACCCGAGGAAACGGCTCGACGACGGCCCGAAGGCGAACGGCGTGTCCATGTCGGCGGGTTCGACGCCGACCCGGTGCTCGGCGAGGACCGCTCGACGGACACCGCGCCGCACGAACCGATCGAGACGGAGTCCGTTCGCGCCCGTCGACCAGGGATACGGGTCGAATCGGCGGTCGACGTGGCTGGTCGTCATGAGCCGTTCGCCGTACTGCTCCGCCAGCCGGCGGATCGGGATGCCGTCGGCGTGTTCGGTCCGAGGAGTGGTCTGGTGTTTGGAGAACACCGCCGGAGTGAGCGGGTCGTACCCGCTGAAGTGGATGAAACGGACCGGCCGCCCGTCGATGGTCGGAACGACGCTCTCACCGGCCGCCAGTTCGACCGCTCGCTCGTGGATGTTCCACCACGCGATGTTCATGCCCGGCTCGTCGCACCGGTGGAAGTCGAAGAGCCCGGGAACCCAGTCGACCCATCGCTGGTCGGTGAAGAGGTTGCCCGCGAGGTCGACGATCGCGTCGTACCGCAGCCGCTCCTGCCACCAGTCGAGGAACTCGTGAGCCGGTGGACCGACGGCGATGAACCCGAGGTTGAAGATGCCCGACGACATGATCGTGAACTCGGTGGGGTCGGCGAGATCGCGGGCGATCGGGTGGAGACAGTGCGGGGTGAGGACGATGCCACGATCGGCGGCGGGCGCGACGACGTCGTCGAACGGCGAGTACACGTAGATGTCGGGGTCGAGGTACACCGCCGGTTCGGCGGGCGACGACGCGGTACGGAGCAGCCCGCGGAGGAACGACGGCTTGACCGCCGTGGAGAACTCCATGACGTCGTAGATCGTCCGCATCATGTCGATGTCGGCCGCCGACAGGTCGAGGTCGGCGAGCCGCCAGGCGTCGACACCGTCGGGCAGGTCGCCGATCGGATCGTCGTCGACGACCAGGATCACGAAGCGGTCGTCGGGATGCTGTTCCACGAACGACGTGCCGAGGACCTTGGCCATCTCGACGTAGTTCGAGGCGACGATCGTTCCGGCGCGCACGGCCCGAGGGTACGCGCCGGTTCCGGTCAAACGGTGTCTGACACCGCGTGACCCGATTCTCCGCGTCAGCGGTCGAGGTCGAGGAGATCGACCAGCCGGCCGACGAAGGCCGGTTCGTCGGGCATCGACGCGATCTTCGCCGCTGCCCGTCGGCCGAGATCGCGGGCGGCGGCAGGGTCCCCGGCGAGGCGGCGCATCGCGTCCGCCGCCTGATCGAGATCGGGATCGGCCCATCGCGCCGACGCCGGATACGCCCATCCCCCGTCGCTCACCGGCACGAGGTCCGCGTCGACGAGGACCGCCGACTCGTCGTCCATGAAGTCGAGGTTGCCCGAGTAGCGGGTGGCGATGACCGGCCGCTCCATCGACATCGCCTCGGCCAGATGGAGACCGAGTCCCTCGCTGCGATGCAGGGACACGAGGGCGTCGAACGAGCGGATCAGAGCGAGATGGTCGGCGAACGGCAGCACCTCGTCCCAGATCACGATGTCGTCCCGATCGGCTGCCGCGACCCGCAGCCGCTCGTGGTCCGACCATGCGCGATGACCGTTGATCGTCTTCACCAGCAGCATCGGCGACTCGTCGGGTTCGAAGGCTCGTCGGAACGCCTCGATCGCTCCGAGCGGGTTCTTCCGGGCCGTGATCGACAGATGATCGAGCACCACACCGAACACGAACCGACCGTCGGCCTCGGCGAGAGGTGCGAACTCGGCACGGCTGCGGTCCGAGGGTGCGGGCGCGGCGAACGGGACGTGGACGTGATGGACCGGGATCGAGAGCTCGGAGAACGGTGCGGTCATGAACGCCGTCGCTGCCCAGATCTGGTCGATCCCCGTCGGGTCGACAGGTGGGCCGCCGACCATCGTGTCGAGTTCCCAGAAGCTCACCGCGACGGCACGCCGGCCCGATGCGACCACCTCGGGGAGATCGCGCCGCAGAGCGGCGTACTGGTCACCGTTGACGAAGCAGATCGACGCCTCGAAGTCGAGGGCCTGGTCGACGGCGGGCGGAGGATCGATCGGTGGGCTCAGTGTGCGTTCCCACGCGACCGTCGAGAACGGCACGCCCTGGCGCTCGAGGATGTCGGCCACGCGTCGAGCGATGTGAGCGACACCCGACTGGTGCCGGAAGTAGCCGACCAGGTTGACCCCGTCGCGCCGGTGGCCTCGTGCCACGACCGGACCGAGGCCGCGTCGGACACCGGCAGGGTCGATGCCGAGCGGCGCATCTCCGGTGACGGCGGCCGTCGCCGCCCAGGCGGCGAAACGGTCGGCGTCGATGCCGGACGGGTGGGGGAAGGCGGCGGAGACGTCGGGCCGGTCGTGCCACAGCTGACCCCAGTAGTGCTTGTCGAGCCAGCGCCGGAACTCGGCCGGCCGCGTCCAGGGTGCAGCGGGAACGGCCTCTCGACCCTCGGCGCAGGTCCGCATGGTCACCGTGCGACGGATCGTCTCGTCGACCGGCACGCCGCCCGGCAACCGGAGCGGCTCCGACGACCCCGCGAACTGCTCGGCCAGGCGCTCGACCAGCTCCCGTCGGCCCGGCTCGGCCAGCGAGACCTGCGGCGGCCCGGCGAGGTCGGGATCGAGGAGCCAGGGCCGGGCTGCATCGTGGCCGGGTGCGATGAGGAGACGTGGCGACGTCGACGAGTCGTCGGGCCATCGCCACGCCGAGACCCCGATCGCCGGGGCCCGACAGAGATCGGCGCGTCCCGCTGCGTCGACCGCATCGAACACACGGCCGACGGGCACGTCCCCCCCGCCCATCGATCCGCTCAGCGCCGACTCGACGATCCCGAGAGCCGTACCCGCGTCGTCACCGTCACCGTCACCGTCTCCGCCGCCGAACGAGGCGATGCAGTCCCACCGATCACCTGCGAACGACGTCGCTTCGAGGTCGGGATGGGTGTGCGTCGCGCCGAGCGATTCGAGTTCGAGCCGACGGGGGACGAACGTCCATCGTCCGGGTGCGGCGACGAGGTCGTCGATCGGGCCGTCGAGCGCCACGGCGCCGGCGATGAGGAACACGATCGGTGTCGAGCGATCGACGTCGTCGGCCCGCATCGCGGCGATGGCGGCCAGCCAGGGTCGAGCATCGGGACGGGCGCAGATCAGGTCGAGCTCGGCGACCGGTGCCTCGGTCCACCCGAACGATGCGGCCGGCCGGAGCGTCGGGTCGCCCGCCCAGACGCACCGCACCGACCACTCGGGATGGACGTGTGCGACGGCGTCGGCCAACGCCGTGGCGGCGGCGACGCGACCCGGCGGCACGGCGACGAGGGCCGTGACGGGCGGCGCGGTCATCGGCCGTCGGCGGCGTCGGCCCGGGCCGTGACGTCGTCGAGGGCGGCGTTCACCTGGGTACGAATCGCATCGAGTCGCGTCGCCTGCTCGGCGTCGAGAACGTCGAGACGATCACGCAGGGCCGCCACCTCCGATTCGAGTTCGGCGAGTCGCCCCGGGCCGGACACCATCCACGACAGACGTGACCGCAGACCCACGTCGGCCACGGTACCAGCGCCCCGTCAGACGTCGAGGCCGAGCGCCTCGACCATCCGTCTGCCGACCTCCGCTCGCGAGTCCTGGGCGTTGATCCGAGCCCGGCCGGCCTGCGCGCGTCGCCGGCGGGCGTCGGGGTCGAGGGCGAGGCGGCGCATCGCCGACGCCGCCGCGTCGACGTCGGGATCGGCCCAGTGCGCCGAGGGCGGGTAGGCCGGACTGCGGTCGCCGACCGCCACGAGTCGGTACCCGACCAGCTCCGCGGAGTCGGCGTCGACGATGTCGCCGGTCCCCGACCAGTCGGTGGCGATGACGGGGGTCCCGACCCACATCGCGGTGGCGAGATGGAGACCGAGACCCTCTCCGCGGTGGAGCGACACGTAGGCGTCGGCGGCAGCGATGAGCGCGACGAGACCGTCGTCCGACACGTGCCGATCGAGGACTTCGATCCGGTCGTCGGGCGCGGCAGCCCGCTCGATGCGGGCGAGATCGTCGGGCCGACGGCCGCCATTGAGGGTCTTGACGAGCAGCTTGACCGCGGCGGTCCCCTCCGCCGGGTCGCCGAACGCCCGATGGAACGCCTCGATCGCGCCGAGCGGGTTCTTCCTCTCGATGTCGCTGAGGAGGTCGAAGGACACGACGAAGAGCACGGTGTCGGGCGTCGAACACAGCGACGAACGCCACGCGGCCGCCATGGCGGACCGCTGCTCGGCGACCGGCTCAGCGATGCGCGTCGGGAGGTGCCGGACCGGCACGACCGTGCGGGTGCTCTCGACGGCCGACGAGTACGCATCGTGGACGAATCGGGTCGGCGTCCAGATCTCGTCGACGAGGTCGATCGCCCACCGGTGTTCGTCGGGCACGTCGTCGAGCTCCCAGAACCAGTACCCGACCAGCGGTCCGTCGAGGTCCGCGACCTCGGGTCGGGCATCGAGGACCCCCGGGAGCTGGGCCGCGGTGATGACCGCGATGGTGGTGTCGTAGAGCGGTGCGTCATCGTCACCCGACGACGTCGAACTCGGCCCGGCCGAGTCACCGGCGCCGGACGAGCGCCGGGGCTCTCGGGGGCGTCGACCGAGACGGCGCGAACCGGGACCCCTGCGGCCGACAACGACGCGCTCACCTCGCGAGCGATGTGGCCGAGCCCGCTCGTGGCGTCGTGGTACCCGACGACGTTCACACCCGTCGACGGGTCGAACCCGCCGCGGGGAGCGTCGGTCGACCGACGCTCGGGTCGATCGACCGGACCGGGCGCCCGACCCTCGACGAACGCGAACCGGCGTCCCCACTCGGCGATCCCGAGCGCGGCGACGAGACCGACCACCAACAGAACGACGGGTGGCACCGGACTGTCGTAGGTGTCCCAGTCGGTCGGCAGGTACGAGCCGGAGGTCCCGACGCCGAAGCGTCGCATCGCCGCCGCGAGGGCCACGACCGACACGGCGACGGCGATCGTCGACACCACGATCGCCACCGGGTCGGTCGAACGGTTGGGTGGAGAGCTCGTCGAGCGACGACGGCGGCGACGGACGGCGGCTCCCAGCAGGATCGGGACGCCGGCCATCAGCGGGAGGTAGTAGCGGCCCTGCCAGTACAACCCGGTGTCGTCGTTCTGCAGCATGGTGAGCGTCCACGACACGAGGATCCCGATCGCGGCCGTCGTGCCCGCCGCCACCGCTCGCTGGGTCCAGCCGGTGGTGAGCGCCGCGCCGGCGACGAGACCCAGACCGACGAACCACAACGACACGAACGTCTCCGGGACGGGGGTGTCGAGCCACCCGAGGACGCCGACGACCTCGCGGAGGTCGAGCCCGGTCTGGCTCACCGTGGCCCGGAGGACCGCACGATCGAACCCGTCGCCCCGCAGGCTCATCGCCACGACCGATCCGATGCCTGCGACGACCACGAGACCGGCGACGTACGCGGCGCGCGCCGGACGAGGCCGTGCGGTCGACCCGAGCCGTCTCCAGACGCCGCGGACGAGAACGGCGGCCACGGGTGCCAGCGGAGCGAGGAAGAGCAGCTGGGTCGACGTGACCGTGCTGCGGCTGGCCCACGCCAGCGTGGCGAGCGTCGACCCGACGACGAGGACCTGCGGGCCGCGCCGCATCGAGGTCCACAGCTGACGGGGCTCGTGCTCGGCCGCGATGAGTCCGATCGACAGGACCAGCGCGGCGTACACGAGCCCGTCGCGGCGAGGCAGCACCATGGCCGTCCACGACACGGCGAGCAGCCACCGCTCGAGACGTGTCAGCCAGGTCACCGGGGCCCGCCGGGTCGTCGACGGGGGACCGTCCCGGGTGGCTGCGCTGTCGCGCGAACCACGTCGTCGTTCGGTCGGCACGAGCAGCGCGGTCCACAGACCGATGCCACCGGCGATCACCACACCCGACGGGTTCACGATGGCGAACGAGAACCACGCGGCCGGGGTGATGGCGAGCAACGTGGCGGCGAACGGCAGGCGGCCGCGGCGGGCGGCGACGACGAGCGACGCCGTCACGAGGACGATGGGGATGAGCGCGTCGAATGCACGGGCGAGCCAGCCCGACGCGCCCGCCGGTGCGAACGAGCCGAGCCCGGGGAGCAGATGTCCCCAGATCGGATAGTCGTTCGACCGGGTCGGTCGGAGTTGGTCGCCCGATTCGGGCTCGAGGCCGGCGATGCACGCGGCGGGTCGGAGCGGATCGAACGCGTAGCAACCGGGGTCGGGGAAGCCGACGTGCGCCGGCAGTTCGTAGGCCCTCGATGCGGCACCGAAGTCGCCGGTCTGGCCGTCGAGCTGCCCGCGCACCAGTGCAGCACCGCGTATCTGATGGCCGGGTTCGTCCGGCCCGGACGACGCCGGCATGCCGAGGATCCACACGCCCGTGAACACCGCGACGAGTGCGAGAAGGATGAGCGACGGGCGGCGGATCATGCTCGAACCCCCGTCTGCGTGCGAGCGGCGCGACGACGCTCGCTGCGGCGACTCGGAACTCCGCCGAGACCAGCGAGCAACGCGCGAGCGTGCACGCGCCGCGGGGCGTGTCGCAGCCGGCGGACCGAGAGCCCGACGGCGCGAGCGACCTCGCGTCGCGTCCCGTGTCGGGCGACGCACCACAACCGGTTCCGTTCGATGAGTTGGCGGCGCCGATCACCGAGCGATGCGGTGGACGCACTTCGGGCATGTCCGGCCCGGGCGGCAGGGACGACCCGGTACCGC
>JBCCTP010000100.1:0-11857 GCA_039198505.1 Actinomycetota bacterium
CCGGGGACGGCGACGACACCGCCGAGGTGATCGCGCCGACCGAGGTCACCCCGGGCGACGGCGCCGACGATGGTGGTGGCGGGCCGTCCGGTGACTCGATCACCGAGCCGGCCAAGGTGATGCGGATCGGCGGGATGGTGAAGCAGCTGCTCGAAGAGGTCCGGAACACCGACCTCGACGACGCGAGCCGGGAGCGTCTCGCCGAGGTGTACGAGCGGTCCATCGTCGAGTTGTCGACGGCGCTGTCACCCGACCTGCAAGAGGAGCTCCGACTGCTCGCGTTGCCGTTCGGCGACGAGTCGGTTCCCTCCGACGCCGAGCTCCGCATCGCGAAGGCGCAGCTGGTCGGCTGGCTCGAGGGGTTGTTCCACGGCATCCAGGCGAGCCTGATGGCGCAACAGTTCGCCGCTCAGCAGCAGCTGCAGCAGATGCGTCAACTCCCCCAGCAGGGCGGCCGCCCGGGCGTGCCCGGCGCACCCGGCGAGCCTCCACAGGGCCCGCCCCAGACCGGCACGTACCTCTAGCTGGTGGCTCGCTGAGGTCCTCTAGAACAACCTCGGTTCGTCGACCGGAGCTGGATCGGGCAGTGGGTCGATGTCCGAGCGCTCGGCGACCTGGGCATGGATCGCTCGGGCGATCTCGGGGGATGTCAGGTTCTCCGGCTGGTGGACGAACGCGAACGGCTCTCGGCCGTCCTCGATCCAGTCGACGACGTGTTCTCGCCACGGGTCGAATCCGGCGAGCGTCGAGGTCGGGTCGTCGTTGCCGATGATCCGCACGATCGGCGCGTCGCCCATCACGTCGGTCACGACGGGGAGCGACGGCTTGGTCCGTCGTTCGTCGGCGGCCGCCGGGGTCGTCGCCGGTCGCGCGTAGAGGGGCCGCGTATCGAGCACCACGCGACCCATCCCGAGGTCGGCGAGGGTCTCGTCGACCCGCCGGTGGGCCGGTCCGCCGTCGAAGAACGCCCGGTGGCGGAACTCGACGACCCATCGGTGCGAGCGCGGGAGCCGGCGGACGAAGTCGATCAAGGTCGATGTCGACTCGGGTCCGAAGGTGGGAGGGAGCTGGAGCTGCACGGGCCCGATCCGTTCGCCCAGGGGCGACACGACGCGGAGGAGTTCGGCGAGGTCGCGATGGGCCTCGGACCGCAGCCGTCGATCGTGGGTGACCGTCCGCGGGGCCTTGAACGCGAAGCGGAAGCCAGCGGGGGCCTGGTCGGCCCACCGCTCGACCGTCGTGGCGGGCGGCGTCGCGTAGAACGTCGTGTTGCCCTCGACGGCGTTGCACCACGTGGCGTAGTCGGCGAGTTCGCGGCCGCGTCGGGCGGGGGAGAGGAAGGTCCCGACCCACGGCGGATGGGCCCACATCGGGCATCCGACCCGGAACACGGCAGTCACGCCGCGGGCACCGTACCGCTCGTGGAGTGGCCTGATCGACCGGCCGATCGCGAGTGGTAGGTTCGGAATCACGCCCCTGTAACTCGCCGTCCTCCGCCCGATCCGTCGCCCGACTCGCCCTGGAACCCCGATGTCCGACTCGTTCACCCACCTCCACGTCCACACCGAGTTCTCCATGCTCGACGGAGCGTCCCGTCTCGACGAGATGATCGCGAAGGCCGTGCAGGACGGTCAGCCGGCGATCGGCATGACCGACCACGGCAACATGTACGGCACCCTCGACTTCTACCGCGAGTGTCACAAGCAGGGCATCAAGCCGATCATCGGGACCGAGGCCTACATGGCCCACGACCACAGGTCCGAGCGTCCGTCACGACGGGGTCGGGTCGACGACTCGGGCGGCGAGACCCAGTCGGGCAACAAGCTCTACTACCACCTCATCCTGCTGGCCGAGAGCAACGTGGGGTACCGGAACCTCATCCAGCTGTCGTCGCTCGCCTTCATGGAGGGCTACTACTACAAGCCCCGGATGGACTGGGAGCTCCTCGAGAAGTACTCCGAGGGCATCATCGCGACGAGCGGCTGCCTCGGCGGGCACGTGCTCCAGTCGCTGCTCAACGGCGACGAGGCCGGGGCGCTCGAGAAGGCAGCCCGGCTGCAGGACATCTTCGGTCGCGACAACTTCTTCATCGAGATCCAGGACCACGGGATCCCGGCGCAGCACGAGACCAACCCGAAGCTGCTCGAGATCGCCAAGAAGATCCAGGCACCGCTTCTCGCCACCAACGACAGCCACTACACCCACGAGCACGACCACGAGGCGCACGACGCACTGCTGTGCGTGCAGACCGGGTCGCTCATGAGCGATCCGAACCGCTTCAAGTTCCAGGGCAGCGATCACTACCTCAAGACCGCGGCCGAGATGCGGTATCTCTTCCGCGAGATCCCGACGGCGTGCGACAACAGCCTCTGGATCGCCGAGCGGTCGAACGTCGAGATCGAGTTCGGCAAGCCGCTGCTGCCCAACTTCCCGCTCCCCGAGGGCTTCGCCGACGACGAGGCGTACCTCCGGTACCTCACCCAGCAGGGTGCCGAGAAGCGGTGGGGCAAGGAGGTGCCCAAGGAAGCGGTCGAGCGCCTGGCGTACGAGCTGCAGGTCATCTGCGACATGGGGTTCGCCTCGTACTTCCTCATCACGTGGGACCTCATCAAGCACGCCCGTGACAACGACATCCGCGTCGGGCCGGGTCGTGGTTCGGCGGCGGGATGTGCGGTCGCGTACTGCCTCTGGATCACCGACCTCGATCCCATCAAGTACGACCTGCTGTTCGAGCGGTTCCTCAACCCGAGTCGCATCTCGATGCCCGACATCGACATGGACTTCGAGACCCGCTACCGCGACGAGATGATCCGCTACGCGGCCGAACGGTACGGCCGCGAGCACGTCGCCCAGATCATCACGTTCGGCACCATCAAGGCCCGCAACGCGGTGCGCGACGCAGCGCGCGTGCTCGGCTTCCCGTACGGCGTCGGCGACAAGATCGCCAAGGCGATGCCCCCGCTCGTCATGGGCCGCGACACGCCGCTGAAGTACTGCTTCGAGCAGAACCCGAAGTACGCCGACGGGTACAAGGCCGCCGCCGACCTGCGGGCGATGTACGACACCGACCCCGAGGCGAAGCAGGTGATCGACGTCGCCAAGGGTCTCGAGGGGCTCAAGCGGTCCGACGGCATCCACGCCGCAGCGGTCGTCATCACCAAGGACCCCGTCACCGAGTACGTGCCGATCCAGCGCAAGCCCGAGTCGGGGGTCGACCCTGAGGACGCCCCGGTCGTCACCCAGTACGAAATGCACGGCGTCGAGGACCTCGGGCTCCTCAAGATGGACTTCCTCGGGCTGCGCAACCTCGACGTCATCTCCGACGCCGAGGCGATGATCCGCGAACGGGGGAACCCCGACTTCGACATCGAGGCCGTGCCGCTCGACGACGCCGCGACCTACGACCTGCTCTCGCGTGGCGACACGATCGGCATCTTCCAGCTCGAGTCACCGCCGATGCGCCAGCTCCTCAAGGCGATGGAGCCGCGGACGTTCGAGCACATCGGCGCCGTGCTCGCGCTCTACCGGCCGGGTCCGATGTCGGTGAACATGCACTACGACTACGCCGACCGGATGAACGGTCGCCAGGAGGTGAGCTACTTCCACCCCGATGCCGAAGACGTCCTCGGCGACACGTACGGCCTGATGATCTATCAGGAGTCGGTGATGCAGGTCGCGCAGAAGTTCGCCGGCTACTCGCTCGCCGAAGCGGACAACCTCCGGAAGGCGATGGGCAAGAAGGTCCGCGAGGTCATGGCAGCGGCGCGGAACGGCTTCGAGGAGGGCGTCGTCAACACCGGCTACGACCACGAGCTCGGAAAGTCGCTCTTCGACATCATCGAGAAATTCGCCGACTACGCGTTCAACAAGAGCCACACGTTCGGCTACGGCCTGGTCACCTACCAGACCGCGTATCTCAAGGCGCACTACCCGGTCGAGTACCTGGCGTCGCTCCTCACCAGCGTGAAGAGCAACCTCGACAAGGCCGCGGTGTACCTCGCCGACTGTCGGGCGATGGGCATCAAGGTGCTGCCGCCCGACGCCAACCGGTCGCAGCTCAACTTCGGCGCACTGTCGCCCGACCAGGTGCCCGGCGGTGTCTCGCTCCCGGTCGGAAGTCCGGGTGCGATCACCTTCGGCTTGTCCGCGGTTCGCAACGTGGGTGAGGCACTCGTCGAGCAGCTCATCGCCGAACGGGCCGAGAACGGCACGTTCTCGAGCTTCCACGACTTCGTCGAGCGGGTTCCCGAATCGGTGCTCAACAAGCGCACGATCGAGTCGCTCATCAAGGGCGGCGGGTTCGACTCACTGGGCCACGAGCGCAAGGCGCTGCTCCAGGTGTTCGAGCACATCATCGACACCACGGTGAAGCGTCGGCGCGAGGAGGAGAAGGGTGTCATGTCGCTCTTCGGTGACTGGGGCGACGCTGACGACGGCGGCGACGGAGGAGGCGGCGCCGGCTTCGACGAGCGCACGCCCATCCCGACCGACACCGAGTTCGACAAGTCCGAGAAGCTCCGCTTCGAGAAGGAGATGCTCGGCCTCTACGTGTCCGACCACCCGCTCTTCGGGGTCGAGGCGGCGCTCCGGCGCAAGGTCGACCACAGCGTGATCGACCTCCAGACCATGGAGGACGGTGCGCAGGTCGTGGTCGGCGGCGTCATCACCAACCTCGCTCGGAAGTTCACGAAGAAGGGCGACCAGATGGCGGTGTTCGTGCTCGAGGACCTCGACGCTTCGATCGAGGTCACGATCTTCCCCCGCACGCTCGCCGAGCAGGGCCACAAACTCGACGACGACCTCATCGTGTCGGTGAAGGGACGTCTCGACCGTCGGGACGAGTCACGTTTCGGGCTCATCGGTCAGAACATCAACGTGCTGCACGGTCTCGACGATGGTCCGGCGGCGCCTCTCCGACTGAGGCTTCCGGCCACGTCGATGGACGAACTGAAGATCCGCCGTCTGAAGCGGATCATCAAGGAGCACCCGGGCGATTCGGTCGTCATGATCGACCTCGGCCCCACCGCGGGCGTGGGATCGAAACGCAAGGTGCTGCGGCTCGCCGACGACTACCGGGTCGATCTCGACCGCAGCGTCGGCGAACTCCGCATGGCGTTCGGTCACGACGCCGTTCTCCTGTGACGTGACGGTGAACGCGTCGCTCAGCGTGGCGGCTCGTGCGCGAAACGCGAACTGACGGTGCGCGAATCGTGATCGGCCCGCCGGCGGCGCTGCAGAGCCGCCTCGACGAGAGCGTTAGAATGTGTGAGGTATGGCTCTGGAAGTGGTGACCAACGATGCGTCCGCGCTGGATGACAGCGACCTCGACGAACTCGCGTCGATGGACGAGGCGTTCAGCGCCGGTGATCTGTCGAAGGCGAAGGAGGACTGGGTCCTCGTCACCACGGCGCGCTTCGGGAACACGCTGCACGGCTTCACCTTTTCCACGCTCGAGCGCATCGGCGGCACCCCGTGCGTGCTCCTCGGGCTCATGTCGGTCAAGCGGTCGAGCAAGCGTGATCAGGTCCTGCGTGGACTCATGCACGAGGCGTATCACCGTGCGCTCATGGCGTTCCCCGACGAAGACGTCGTGGTCGGTGCCCGCTTCGTCAACGCCGACGCCCGCGAGGCGTTCAAGGACCTCGACGACGTCACTCCGGTCCCCGACGAGGACGCCGTCGGCGACGAGCGGGCCTGGGGCCGGCGCCTCGCGAAGCGCTTCGGAGTCGACAAGAAGTACGAGGCGAAGTCGTTCATCGTCACGGCCAATGGCCAGGACGGGTTCATCGACTTCGAGTCCGCCGACCCCAGCACTCTCGACGCCGACCTCGTCGAGATGATGAGTGCCATCCCCGTCGACAAGGGCGGGTCGATGATCGTCTACGGCTGGACCATGGCCGAAGACCTCCTCAAGCTCGGCAAGCGCTGATCCTCCGGCCCGACCTCGAGGTCGAGGCATGACCGAGTTCGACCGCGTCGTCCGTGGGCGTCGCATGACCCGGGCGTTCTCGTCCCAGCCGATCGAACCCGACCTGCTCGACGAACTCGTCGACCTCGCATCACGGGCGCCGAGCGCAGGAAAGACGCAGGGGTGGCATCTCCTCGTCCTGGAAGGCGGCGACGCGCGCCGGTACTGGGACGTCACGTTCCCGGCCGAGCGTCGCAGCGGGTTCGCCTTCCCTCGTCTGTTCGACGCCCCCGTCATCGCCATCCCACTCGCCGATCCCGACGCCTACGTCGAGCGGTACGCCGAACCCGACAAGGCTCGCAGTGGGCTCGGATCGGGCGTCGACGCCTGGGCCGCCCCGTACTGGACCATCGACGGGTCGATGGCCGTGATGACGCTGCTCCTCGCTGCCGAGAACGTCGGGCTCGGAGCACTCTTCTTCGGGGTGTTCGACCACGAGCCGGCGGTGCGTGCCGAGTTCGGGATCCCCGACCGGTTGCAGGTGCTCGGTGCACTCGCCCTCGGCTGGCCTCACGAGAGCGTCGGAGAGACCACCCGGGCGGGGCGCAGCGCGAGCCGAGCGCGGCGCGCTCCCGATCAGATCATTCGGCGGGGCCGGTGGACGGAGGCTGGAGCGTGACCTTGCGACCCACGAGCTGCTCGCCGAGCTCGGCGACGGTCGTGACCGGCTTCTCGCACACGTGATCGCGACACACGTAGGCGTGGCCCGGTTCGCGTGACTCCCAGAGCGGCGAGTCGTACGACTCGCCCCACGCCAGCACCACGTCGGGTCGATGGATCGAGTGAGCGAAGCGCACCATCTTGGCCGCTTCGTCGAGCAGGGCCACCCGCTCGGCACTCGGTGCCGTCGGGTCGCGGTCGGCGGCGCCGTCGGGATCGGGCTCGCGCCACGGGCCCATGTGCCCGTCGTCGACATCGTCAGGCGGCACGACCGCGACCTCGGTGATGCCCCGACGCCGGAGGTCGGTGGCCAGGAGTGCGTTCGAGTACGAGCCGACTCCGTCGTCGACCTTGCTCGCGAGCAGCTGGAGGATGCGATCGGCCTGGTTGGTGTATCGCTGCTCACCGGTGAGCGCAGCGAGGCGCTGGAGGGCCATCGCCGCCTGCGAGTTCGCCGACGGGACCGCGTTGTCGATGAGGTCCTTCTGCCGCACGACCAAGTGCTCGGCGTCTTCGGCACTGGTCCACAGACCGCCGTCGACCGGGTCGAAGAACCAGTCGAGCATCGTGTCGGCGACGGCTCGGGCCTCGTCGATCCAGCGCGCCTGTCCGGACGCTTCGGCGAGGCGCGTGAACGCGTCGACGAGCGCGGCGTGATCAGCGGCGAGCGCGGCGTGTCGGGCCTTCGGGTCGCCGTCGGCGTGCCACGAGCGGAACCACCGTCCGTCGTCACCGCGCATCTCCCGGAGCAGGAACTCGGCGTTGCGGACAGCAGCATCGAGCCAGGGGCGGTGACCGAACACCGCAGCGGCTTGACTGAGCGCCGACAGGAAGAGAGCGTTCCACTCGAGCAGGACCTTGTCGTCGAGCCCTGGCTTCGGGCGTTGCTGCCGGGCGGCGAGGAGCCGTGCACGGGTGAACTCGATCGCGGCGTCGCGGGCGAGTTCGCCCCGGTGGTCCGATCGCTGGAGGATCCAGCGGCCCTCGAAGTTGGGCTCGGCGTCGGGATCGACACCCCACCAGTCGAGCGTGGCCTCGACCACCTCGGGCTTCACGTTGGCGAGAGCGGACCGGATCTCGTCGGCCGTCCAGGTGTAGAACCACCCCTCCACCGGAGTGCCGTCGGGTCCGAGCGAGTCGGCGTCCTCCGACGAGAAGAATCCGCCGTCGGGGTGCGTCAACGTGCGCAGGACGTACTCGACGGTCTCCTGCACGATCTGGCGCCACTGCGGTTGGCGGAGCACGAGCAACCCCCGCACGTACATCTGCACCAGCAGTGCCTGGTCGTACAGCATCTTCTCGAAGTGGGGGACGATCCACTCGCGGTCGGTGGAGTACCGGGCGAATCCGCCGCCGAGGTGGTCGTAGATGCCACCGGACGCCATCGCGTCGAGCGTGCGTGTGATGATGTCGCGCGCCGGCTCGGATCCGCTCGACATGTAGGCGCGGAGCATCAGCTCGATGTTGAACGTCGACGGGAACTTCGGCGGCTTGCCGAATCCTCCCCACTCGGGGTCGTGGGCCCGTCCCAGGGCCTTGACCGTCTCGTTGAGCTGCTCGAGGGTCGGAGCATCGTCGGCGGGCGTCAGTGACGACGACGCGCTGACGGCCGTGGTGAGCGAGTCGACGTTCTGGCGGACGTCGTCGGGACGGTTGCGCCACACGTCGTCGATCGCATCGAGCAGCTGGAGGAACTGCTCCTTCGGGTAGTACGTGCCGCCGTAGAACGGTTCGCCCTGGGGCGTGAGAAACGCGGTCATCGGCCAGCCGCCGCGCCCCGTCATCGCCTGCACGGCGTCCATGTAGAGCTGATCGACGTCGGGACGCTCCTCGCGGTCGACCTTGACGTTGACGTACAACTCGTTCATCCGCGCCGCGACGTCATCGTCCTCGAAGCACTCGTGAGCCATCACGTGGCACCAGTGGCACGCCGAGTATCCGACCGAGAGCAGAATCGGGACGTTGCGGTCGCGGGCTGCGGCGAACGCCTCGTCGCCCCACGGGTACCAGTCGACCGGGTTCTCTTCGTGCTGGCGGAGATACGGGGACGTCTCGTCGGCGAGCCGGTTCACCGTGCCGAGGGTACGGGCGCGGCCACTCAGAACGTGACGGCGACCTTGCCGCACCGCCCATCGGCCATCAGTGCGTACGCCTCGTCGACCCGATCGAGCGGGAAGCGATGCGTGACCAGACGTTCGGGATGCAGCCCCCAGCGAACGAGCTGCTCGACGAGTTCCTCCATCCGCCAGATCGAGGTGACCCAGGAGCCGTGGATCGACTTCTGTTCGTGGAGCAGGTCGGGCGACGGCTCGAACGACATCTGACCACCCTCGCCGAGCAGCACGATCGAACCCCACTTGCGTGTCGAACGAACGGCGACACGCCGTGCCGCGGGGTTCGCCGAGCAGTCGGCTGCCCGCTCGACCCCGTGGCCGCCCGTGAGGTGCCGGATCCGATCCACGACATCGTCCGTGGAATCGAGGACGTGGTCACACAGATCGAGATCGGTCGCCAACGCTCGGCGCTCCTCGACGACATCGACACCGATGATCCGCTGAGCGCCCATCGCTCGGGCCAGCATCGCTGCCGCCAGTCCGACCGGACCGAGACCGGTCACCAAGAAGGCATCGGTGCCAGCGATCCCGATCCGACAGAGACCCTCGTAGACGGTGCCGAATCCGCAGGCGACCTGCGCGCCGTCGACATACGTCAGCTCGTCGGGCAGCGCGACGAGGTCCTTCTCCTCGGCGAGCAGGTACGGCGCCATGCCGCCGTCCCGCTGCCACCCGTAGGCCCGTCGATGGGTCTCGTCCGTGCACGAGATCATGTATCCGCGGCGGCAGTCGTTGCAGAGACCGCACCCGGAGATGTGGTACACGATCACGCGGTCGCCCGTCCCGAATCTGCGACACCCGGGACCGACCGCCACGATCTGTCCTGCGGGCTCGTGTCCTGCCGTGACACCTTGGTAGCCCTCGGGCCCGGTCCCGAGGTGCTCGCGGTAGATCGCACGGATGTCGGAACCGCAGATCGTGCTGGCAGCGGTCCGCACCAGGACCTCGCCGTGGCCGGGTCGGGGCACCGCGACCTGGTGCGTGTGCGTGGTGGAGTCGCCGGGCAGAGTCACGGCGGGCATCGACTCGGGGATCGCGTCGGACATCGGCGCTGACGGTATGCGCTGACGCCGGTCAGGTCGCGATGCGTCCGTCGACGTCCCAGAGATCGCGCCAGTCCTGTCCGTCGCGCCACAGGAACACCTGGCCCTTGATCAGACGGCAGTCGCGGTCGGCGTCGGCGATGGTCTGCATTTCGTCGCTGGTCAGCCGCATGGTCGACGCGAGGAGATTGGCCCGTTGATTGCGCGGGTTCGTCGAGAACGGGATCGGAACCTGGCCACGTTGCACCGCCCAGGCGATGCAGATCGAGGCCGGATGCACCCCGTGGCTCTCGGCGAGGTCGCGGACGACCGGGTCGGACATCGGGTCGCTGTCCTCGTCGGTGCGATCTCGCTCGGGACGGCCGGGCGAGCCGAGGGGGGAGAATCCGATCGGCTGGATGCCGCGCTCCACACACCAGGCGAACAGCTCGGGTTGCTGGAAGTGGGGATGGAGTTCCATCTCGTTGGCGACCGGAGCGATCCGGGCGTCGGCGACCACGCGTTCGAGCTTCGGCACGGTCATGTTCGACGTGCCGATCGAGCGGACGAGGCCCCGATCGACCAGCCGCTCCATCTGGGCCCACGTGTCCATGTATCGCTCGTGGACGTAGGGCTGCGCGTCGTGATCTCTCGATCCGACGTCGACGCCCGGCTCGTGGTGGTTGGGGAACGGCCAGTGCACGAGGAACAGGTCGAGATGATCGACGCCGAGATCTCGCAGGCTGTCCTCGCACGACCGCTCGACGTCGTGGTGGCGGTCGTTCCAGACCTTCGAGGTGATCCAGAGCTGATCCCGGCCGATGCCGTCGGCGTCGAGCCGTCGGAGCGCGCGCCCGATCTGGGCCTCGTTGCCGTAGACGCGAGCACAGTCGAGGTGGCGATATCCGAGCCGTACGGCGCCGACCACGGAGTCCGCGACGGTGTGTGCGTCGACCGCGTCGGATCCGAACGTGCCGAGACCGACGGCCGGCATCAGCGCTCCGCCGACGTCGATCGCAGGAACGACGTCGGGGTCGATCGGCTCGGGCTGTTCCCCGACGCCGAGAGGATCGTGCGTCACCGTTCGGACCGTAGACGCCCCGCTACGGTCGTGGACCGATGAGCCTGGTCGGGTGGATCCTCGTCGGCCTGATTGCCGGCGGCATCGCACGGTGGATCGTGAAAGACGATCGAACCGGGTGCATCTACACGATGGTCATCGGAGTCCTCGGCGCCCTCATCGGTGGAGCGCTCATGAACGCCGTCGACAGCCGAGGTGTCGACGAGTTCTCACTCCGATCGATCCTCGTGTCCGCGCTCGGCGCCGTCCTGCTGTTGTTGCTGCTCCAGGCGCTCGCCGGCCGAGGTCGGCGGAACTGACGTGCCCGGCGAGCTGCGGGCGGGGTCGTCGGACGGTCTGACGACCGCGGCTCGATCGTGGCGGGAGACACCCGAGGACGTGTGGCGAGCGATCGAGCAACGCTGCGCGCGGGTCACGTTCGACGACGGCGACGTGATGATGCACCACGGCAGTGCGGGGCGCAGCTGCTACGCCGTCGTCAGCGGAAGCGTCCTCGTGACCGCCACGTCCACGCAGGGATCCACCCTGGTCATCGGGCGTCGAGGCCCCGGCGACCTCATCGGCGAGTTGGCGGCCCTCGAGGAGGCTCCGCGGACGGCCACCGTCACGGCGCAAGGCGACGTGGTCGCGCACGTGCTGCGTCGCCAGGACCTGCTCGATCTCCTCGACGAGTACCCGGCGTGGGCCATCGCTCTGCTGCAGCAACTCGCTCGCCGGTTGCGGTCGATGACCGAACGATTCGCGCTGCGCAGCGAGGACCTCCGACATCGCGTCGCCGAGGTGCTCGTGACCAACTACGACGCGACCGGCGACCCGGCGTTCCGCTCGACGCGCGAAGAACTCGCCAGCTGGGTCGGGGCGACCCGCGAGGCCACGGCGCGGACGCTCCAGCAGTTGCAGGCCGAGGGGCTGGTCACCCTCGGCCGCGGCGTCGTGTCGGTCGCCGACCGCACCCGCCTCGCACCCTGAGCAGCATCACGTCGTCCGTGATCGAGATCACGGACGGGGTCTC
>JBCCTP010000101.1:0-11826 GCA_039198505.1 Actinomycetota bacterium
GCTCGATGACCTCGTCGGTCAGGATGCTGGTGTCGGTGGCGAGGGTCTCGAGCTCACCTTCCTGGGACTCGCCCACCAGCAACCGACCGTCGGACCGGAGTGCCGCGAAGCCGCTCTCGGGGATCTCGACGTCGCGTCCGGTGGGGCCCCTCCTCCGATCGACGATCTCGACCAGGTCCGAAGACACCACCGTGAGCAGGTCGTCGAGACGAGTCTCGATCGCGATGACGCCCGTCGTGGCGACCGTGCCCACGTCACCGACCACCTCGCCGTCGAGAAGGTCGACGGTGACGACCGTTCCATCGGCGGCGCCGACGATGAGTTCGTCGCGTGACTCGTCGAACGCGAGCGCCCGACCGGCCGAGCGGAGCGTGATCCGCGACCGTTCGGCTCCGGTCTCGCCGTCGAGGATGATGAGCGTGCCGCGTCCTCCAGCGAACTCGAAGGACGCCGCTGCGAACTCGCCGTCGCTGCGCACCGATCCGACGGAGAACTCACCTCGGGCGGTGACCTCGTCCCCCACGGGCTCGCCGGTGCGGTCGTCGACCAGGACCACCGCGTCGGGAACGTTCGGTCGTTCTTCGACCAGCATGACCCGGCCGGTGGCGTTGAACTCCGTTGCGTCGACGACCGCCCGCGGGGCCGGATACTCCGCCACGGTCCAGCGTCCCTCCCACGATGCGAACCACATCCGGTTGTCTCCGGCGGCCCATGCCACCCGACGGTCCGCCCGGGAATCTCCGACCCAGCTCACGCAGCCGACCGGCGGTGGACCGTGCTCGCTGATGTCACCGGTCAGCGTGCTCCGGCTCAGCAGGGTGTCGCTCGTGCTCATGAACTGAACCCGAGCGTCGTGCGAGAGGGGCGCGCCCGCCAGCTGGCACCCCGGCGCAGCGCCGACGCTCGATTCGCGATTGCCGAGCGCACTCGATCCCAGCGCAGCGAGGACCGCCTGCTCGGTCGCCGGACCGGGAGACTGACGGTGTGCTTCGAGAGCGAGCAGCACGGCGAGTTCGTCGTCGTCGGCGGCGACGGCGGCCGACGTACTGATGAGGGTCGCGAGCTCGGCGCGCCCGGTGGCCCGCTGTGCGTCGTTCCGCTGGACCAGCGCGACGACTCCGGCGACCACGGCGACGACGAGAGCGATGCCGACCACGCCGACCAGCCGTCGCAGCCGCCGCACGCGTCGCTGTTCGGTTGCGAGTTCGGCGTCGCGTGCGACCCGCGAGGCCTCGAGGAAGTCGGTGTCGATCGGGCGAAGTCGGTCGGGTGCTGCGCGAGCGATCGTCATCGCATCGTCGAGCCGCCCGCCCCGGTAGAGATCGGTGGAGGCTCGCCCTTCGCGGTCCCACAACGATGCAGCGGCGCCGATCGCCTCGAGCGACAGGAGGAGTTCTGCGTCGGTGGCCAACCACCCGACGAGACGGGGCCACTCGCGAAGAAGCGCTTCGTGTGCGACCTCGACGGTCGGTTCACTCGTCGCGGCGTCGCGATCGAAGGTGACGAGTCGAGCCTCCGCGAAGCGTTCGACGGCCCACACCTCGTCGGGATCGCCGCCCAGGTCCGACAGCGGGACGCGCCGCCGGAGGTCGGCCGTCGACGCCTGCGCGCTGACGAGTCGCCCGAACACGCGCCGGATCCCGGCGCGACGGGGTGGGGCGGCGGTCTCGAACAGCGTTTCGGCCGTGCTGGCCAGTGCACCGGCGAGTCCGCCGATCTCGTCGTAGGCGGTGATCGTCAGTCGGTGTCCGTCGCGCCGATCGAACAGCTCGCCGAGCGTGTACTGCAGGAGAGGGAGCGGCGACGCCTGCCCCATGGTCTCGGCGGCGATCCGTGCGACCAGGCCGGGTTCGAACTCGAGGCCGACGCGCCGGGCCGGCTCCACGATGGCCTGCTCGAGTTCGTCGGGAGCGAGCGGGGTCACGTTGACCGCTGCGCTGTTGATCACCGTGGCGAAGGTCGGGTGCGAGAGCGGTCGATCGAAGAAGTCCGCCCGCAGCGTGATGATGAGCCGGAGGCGGGTGGAGGGATCCTCCACGGCGACGGCGAGCGCCGCGAGGAAGTCGTTCGCGACCTCGGGGTCGGCGTTGGTGAAGATCTCCTCGAACTGATCGATCACGACGAGAACGGTCTGGTCATCGGCCGTGAGACACCGGCGGATGCAACGCAGGACGCCGCGCTGGCCGTCGCGTAGCTGTGCGAGCATCGAGTCGGGTGGGTTCACCGCGATGCGCAGCAACGCTGCTTCGAGCGCTTCGAACGGATCGTCGCCCGGCACCATCGTGGTCACGAACCACCGGTCCGACCCGGCGACGGCGTCCGCACGGAGCGCCGGCACGAGCCCGGCTCGCACGACGGACGACTTCCCCGAACCCGAAGGTCCCACGATCGCGACGCATCGGGAGGCGACACCGGTCCCCGAGAGTCGGGCGACGAGATGGTCGATCAGGATCCGCCGACCGAAGAAGTCGTCTGCGTCACCGTCGTCGAAGGCGCGGAGACCCTTGTACGGGTTGTCGAGGTCGACCTCGGCGCCGGCTGCCACGAGGCGAGCACCGACGTCGTCGTGGAGGTCGGCGCCCTCCACGGCCCGGAGCAGGTCGTCCGTCGAGGCGAATCGGTCTGCCGGGTCCTTCGCGGTCGCACGAGCGATGGCCGCGGCGACGTGATCGGGGACGTCGTCACGAAACCGGTCGAGGGGAGGGAACGGCTCGGTCAGTTGACGTTCGACGAGCTCGGCCACCGACGAGGAACCCGCGAACGGCAACGAGCCCGCAAGGCACTCGAACAGGACCACACCGAGACTGAAGATGTCGGAGTGCGGGCCGAGTTGCTGCCGCCGCAGCTGTTCGGGCGACGAGTAGGCGGGCGACCCGGTCGAGAACGCCGCATCCGGTCCGGCGCTCCGTTGCGCCTCGAGTGCGATCCCGAAGTCGGTCAGGAAGGCGTTGCCCGCCTCGTCGAACATGATGTTGCCCGACTTCACATCGCGATGGACCACGCCGTGCCGATGAGCGGCCGACAGTGCTCCGCACAGCTGAGTCGCGAGCCGGGCCACCTCGGCCACCGCGATCGGACCGTCGTCCAAGCGTTGCTCGAGCGTTCCACCACGGAGCCAGCGCATCACGAGGTAGGCCGAGTCGGGATCTCGCCAGAAGTCGATCAGCGGGACGATGTGCGGGTGCTCGATGCGAGCGACCAGATGTGCTTCGGCTTCGAAACGGCGGATGAAGTCCGGCTGCGTCGCGAGCTCCGGTCGGATCTGCTTGATGGCCACCTCGCGGTCGACCGACGGTTGAACCGCCCGCCAGACCACGGCGAACGCGCCGGTGCCGATCTCGTCGACCAGTCGATAGCCGCGAAGTGGGCGATCGACCGATGGCGGATCGAGTGACGGGTCACCGGCGAGCAGTCCCTGCTCGAGTTCGAGCACCGCGACCGACGGGTCGAGGCCGCTCTGCTCCGCGAGCGAGTCGCGGTGGGCGCGCAGCACCCGCAACGCCTCGGTGGTCCGACCGCTGCGATGCAGTGCGAGCGCGAACTGTCGGATCGCCCGCTCACGCAAGCCGTGCTCGGCCGTGAACGCGGCGAGTTCACCTGTGATCTGCGTGTGACGACCCCGGTCGAGAGCGACCTCGCAACGTTCTTCGAAGAGCTCGAGACGGTCGGTCTCGAGACGCTCGATCGCCGCTCGCGCCCACTCGACGTCCTCCAGCTCGCGGAACGGCTCACCGCGCCACAGCGAGGACGCTTCGTCGAGCAACGCCTCGGCCACGAGCGGATCCTGCGCGTCGCGCGCGTACCTCGCGCGGTCCCGCAGTTCGTTGAACCGCGTGGCGTCGACCTGCGCCGGTGGCGCGTCGAAGCGGTACCCCTGGGCCTCGGTCGTGATCCAGTCGCGCGCCTCGTCGGGCAGTGCACCGCGCAGACGAGACACGTACGTGCGGAGTGACGCGATCGGCGACGCAGGACGATCGCCGTCGTCCCAGAGGTGTTCGGCGAGCCAGTCGACGCTCACCACGGTGCCGGCGCGGGCGACCAGCAGCGCGAGCAACCGTCGTTGCCGGATCCCGCCGATGCTGACGGACTCGCCGTTCGCCTCGACGCTGACACCGCCGATGACCCGCACGAACACGTCGAACTGCGGCGCATCGACAACCGGGCTCGACGGGCGGGCAGCGGACACGACGGCAATCTTCGCCCACACGGCCTCACAGACGGATAACAGCAGCGGGCGACCATGACGGACCGGGCCCTCGGGCGGGGCGGTCTCTGATGGAGGCGGGGTCGTCTCTCGACGGTGAGGCACCCACTCGCTCATCTCTGTCACACCCCCTCGTCAGGATGTGCCATGTCCTCGATCAGCCGGATCCCAGCCGACCACCGCACGCCACCACAACAGGAGTCAGCAGATGCTCGTTCTCGTCGCCACCACCGAACTGCAGGGCACCGATCCCGGCGACTACTCGTTCACGCTCGACGGCGAGCTCGTCACTCCGATCGTCGCCGAGTGCTCCTCCCCGACCCGGTGCGGGTGCGGGCGCGGCTTTCCCGGGTTCGCGTCGTCGCGGGCCACGACCACTGCCATGGTCGTCGACAGACCGCATCTCACGCCCGAGCTCCTGGCCGACGCCGTCTCGGCCTGGCTCGAACGCGACGGATGGCGCGAGTTGCTCGCCCACGATCCCGCCCACGAGGATGCGGACGACACCGAGGGACCGGCCGACGACGTCGTCGACGAGATGCTCGCCGAGATCGTCGACGAGCACATCGAGGCCATCACCGAGGTGTGCGCCCACTTCGCCGTCGGCACTGTGCTCCAGCGCGACGGTTCGTACGTGGCGGCCCGGGCGTTCCCCCAGGCCGCCTGACGTCCGGGTGCCGGGCGGTCCGCGACCGACACCCGGATCGGATCAGCGGGGGATCGGCTCCTTGCCGCGGCGCGTGCGCACCGCGTTGCGGATCGGGGTGCGCACCGCTTCGAGGCCGAGGTAGAAGGCCGGGAACGAGATCAACACCAGCAGCGTCGACGACACGAGGCCGCCCATCAGCGTGAACCCGAGCGACTCCCAGAACGGATCCGAGATCGAGAGCGGCAAGAGTCCCACCACGGTCGTGATCGTCGTCGCCACGAGAGGCCGGAACCGTGAGGTCACGGCGGCCGAGATCGCCTCGCCCGCGGTCGCTCCCTTGCGCCGCTCCTGATTCGCCGCGTCGACGAGCAGGATCGTGTTGTTCACGGCCACACCGATCAGCGCGATGAATCCGACGGCGGCGAGGAAGCTGAACGGGTTGTCGGTCGCCGACAGCGCGAGACTCACGCCGAGGAAGCCGAACGGGATCGCGAGGAAGATCAACAGCGACTGAGCGATCGAGCGGAACTGGATCGAGATCAGCAGCAACATCAAGATCAGCGCCACCAGGCCGGCCACGCCGAGGGCGGCGAAGTCATCCTGGTTGTCCGACTCGTCACCGAAGTCGAAGCCCAAGGCATCGGCGTCGAGTCCGCGCTCCTCCACCAGCTCGGGCGGGAACGCCTCGATCACCACGGCCTCGGTCTCGTTGAGGATGCCCGAGATGCCCTGATCCTCGTCGTACTGCGCCCGCACCTCGATCTGGCGCTCGCTATCGACGCGCGAGATCACGCCCTCGGTCGAGATGATCGCGTCGGTCACGGTGACGACGCCGCTGCCGTCGTCGATCTCACGGCCGATCAGGTCGGTGCGGATCTCCTCGGCGAGCGCCTCGCCGGCCTCGATCTCGTCGTCCGACACCGAGATCTGGACGGCGAACGGGAACTCGACGGTCGGCGGGCCGTTCTCGACCTGGCTCACGGTCACGCGGACACCGCTCAGCTGGTCGGCGCGCTCCTCGATCCGCTCGACGAAGGTGAGCGCCGTCGTCGATCGCGAGTCGATCGGAGTGAGGTCGAGGAACGTCTCGATCAGTCGCTCGTTGCCGCGGATGTACTGCGAGCGGACGAGTTCGTCGCCGAGTTCGTCGAGCACGATCTCGTCGATCTCGTCGGAGATCGCCTCGGCCTCCTCGATGGTGGTGCCGGGATCGAAGTCGGCGGTGATGCCGAGTGCGGTCGAGTCCTTGCCCTGCGGGAACACGCTGAAGCCCAGGCCCGATGCGATCGACTGCCCGCCCATGAGCGCCACGATCGCCACACCGGCGAGCCCGAAGCCGGCGATCCGGCCCTTCCAGCCGTTGCCCGACGGGTACCCGGCGACGCGGCCGACCGCCCGTGCCACGGCCTTCTCGGCGGTGACGATGGGGTTCTTCCCGGAGCCACCGCGGAGGAGGAACCCGCGCGCGGCGGTCGGAATGAAGACGATCGAGAACGCGAACGACATCAGCAGCGTCACGATCACCGTGGCCGGGATCGGCCGGATGAATTCGCCGAGGATGCCGCCGATGAACAGCAGTGGCGAGAACACCACCACGGTGGTGAGCGTGCCGGCGAACGATGCCGAGCCGACCTTGTCGATCGCTCGACGGATCACACCGATCGGCCGCACCTCCTCCTCGGGATCGGGGTCGTCTCGGTTCGCGTCGATCGATTCGGAGATCACGACGGCGTCGTCGACGAGCAGTCCGAGCGTGAGGATCAGGCCGAACAACGTGATCGTGTTCAGCGTGTAGCCCACGGCCCAGAGGCCCACGAGTGCGCCGATGATCACGAGCAGCATGAAGCCGGCGGTCATGATCGCGACGCGCCAACCGATCAGCAGGAGACTCACGATCGCCACGGCGACGAGTCCGGTGAAGAGGTTCCCGGTGAGCGACGACAGCTGGGTCCGAATGCCCTCGGCGAAGTCGGCCGTGACCTCGGCCCGATATCCGTCGGCGAGCGGGAGGGCGGGGTCGTCGAGCCGGTTCTCGACCCGGTCGGTGAACTCGAGGACGTCGAGGTCCGACGACTCGGCCCGGATCACGCCGATGGCGATCGCCTCCTCGTAGCCCTCGGGTCCGAGCGCGACCCGCGTGAAGCGGGTCTGGCGGGTCTCACCAGCATCGTCGGTGGTCAGCAGGTCGCGCACCTCGGCGAGCTCGATCTCGCTGTCGGCGGCGAGGAAGTCGGCGAAGTCATCGGCTTGCGCCTGCAGGTCGTCGGGAGTCGCACCGCTCGGGCCCACGATCGAGACGAGCAGGTCGAAGCGGCCCACGAACTTCGCGGCATTGATCGACCGGTAGTCAACCGAGGCACCGTCGGGAACCTCGAGTTGCAGGGCCGCGAGACGAGCGGTGCCCTCCTCGGAGCTGAGCGAGTCGTCGAACTCGACGAACACGGCGAACGAGCTCGGACGGGACTCGCTCGACACCTCGGTCACGTCGGCGACGTCGGCGAAGGCCTCGGCGAGCGGCACGACGAGCTCACGATCGATCTGCTCGGCGTCGTCGACGAACCAGGTGCCCGAGACGACCGAGAACGGCGTATTGACGGGCGGAAATCCCTCGCGGTTGAGCCCGAACCCGTAGGCCCAGGCTCCGGTCCCGATGATCACGAGGAGGAACGCGAGCGTGACCCGCCACCGTCGGGCCGCCCCGGTGGCGATCGTGGTGATGATCGACCGGCGTCCCGATCCATCGGAGGTGGCGGGCGGTGTCGTGCGGAGTTCGCTCTCCTCGTCGGGAGGTCGAACGTCGGTCTCGGGGGTGATGGTCATCCCGGCGGAATCCGTTTCGTGAAGACGCGGACGCACGTCCGCTCAGGGGGTGGGGGGAGGTGTTCGGGGGGGTGTTCGGGGTGGGGGGAGGTGTTTCGGGGGGTATTCGGGGCGTGACGGAGTGTGGGGGTGGGATCACCAGTCAATCGGTTGCGACGACCGGTCGTGCGCCGGTGCCCACATAGCGGATGTGACTCACGATCGAGCCACGACCGGCCGAATCGGTCGACACTCGGTGGAGGTCGTATCCGATCGGGTCACGGATCACCGCCAGCGGGCGGGCGTCGTGGGCGGGAGCGAGGTCGAGAGCCACGTGCTGCACGGTCGACGGGGCGATACGCGCCGTGACCCCCGCGAACGTCGACACCGCGGGCCGGTGCAGGTGACCGCACACGATGAGATCGGGCGGCGACGAGCTCACCGCCTCGTGGAGGAGTTCGAGTCCGACGAACCCGTACCGGTCCATCGGTGCGATCCCCGATTCGAACGGTGGATGGTGCATGGCGAGGATCGTCGGGCCGTCGTGCTGCGAGGCGAGCGTGTCGGCCAGCCAGGTCGCTCGGCCCTCGTCGCACTGCGCGCCGTGGTGGCCGGGCCGGAGGGTGTCGAGCCCCACGATCCGGACGTGTTCGACCGTGGTCGACCAGCACAGGTGGTCGGCGTCGGTCCACGGTGCGTCGGGAAACGCTGCGCGGACGCCGTCGCGTTCGTCGTGATTGCCCGGGAGCGGCAGCACCCGGTCGGCGAGCGGAGAGAGGATGTCGACGAGGATCTCGTACGAGACGGGATCGGCGCGATCGGTGAGATCGCCGGTCGCGAGCACCGCGTGCGGCGCCGGGGACTCGTCGAGCATCGAGGCCACGACGTCTCGGAGCTGCTGGTTGTTGTCGACGTGCGTCGGCCGATCATCGGACGGATCGATCACATGGGTGTCGGTGATCTGGCCGATGAGGACCGTTTCGGTCACGGTCGTCGAGTCTGTCACGGACACGACCGCCCCCGCCCGATCCGCCCCGACTCTCCGAGAACGGCTCGATGAACTCTCACCTCGTGCCGTCGGTGCACACCGGCTCAGGTGAATTGGTCAACGAGCTCGTTGAGCGACGTCGCCATCTCGGCGAGTTCCTCCGCCGATCGCTGAGTCTCGGACGTCGACTTCCGCGTGGAGTCAGCGGCCGAGGCGACCTGGCCGATGCTCTCGGCGATGTCACCGGTGCTCGCGGCCGCATCGCTGATGCTGCGACCGATGTCCGTCGTGGTCGCCGACTGCTGCTCGACGGCACCGGCGATCGATGTCGAGATCTCGCTGATGCGATCGATCGTCTCCCCGATCCGACTGTTCGCCTCGACGGCGCCGCTCGCGTCCTCCTGGATGTTCCGGATCCGGAGTGCGATCTCTTCGGTGGCCTGTGCGGTCTGATTGGCGAGTTCCTTGACCTCGTTGGCCACCACGGCGAAGCCCTTGCCGGCCTCGCCGGCGCGAGCCGCCTCGATCGTCGCGTTGAGTGCGAGGAGGTTGGTCTGTTCGGCGATCGAGTTGATCACCTTGATCACTGCGCCGATCTCCTCACTCGACTGGCTCAGCTTCGAGATCGTGTCCGATGTCTGACCCGCGACGGACACGGCCTCGCCGGCGACCTGCGACGACTGCGTGGCATTGCGGCTGATCTCGTTGATGCTCTCGTTCATCTGCTCGATCGCGGTCGCCACACGGCTCACGTTCGTCGAGACGTCGTCGCCGAGCGCGGCGACCATCTCCGCCTGACCCGATGTGCGTTCGGCGTCCTCGTCGAGCGACGAGCTGACGGTCGTCATCTGCTGCGCCGCCGACCGGAGTTGCGAGGAGGACAGTCGCAGCTCGTCCACCAACTCACGCAGCGAGGCGATCATGCCGCCGAAGGCCGAGCCCAACTCGCCGGGCAGGGTTCGAGAGAGGACCGGATCGGAGAGCCGGCGATCGCCGATGGCGGTGGCCTGTCCCCCGGCGACGCCGACGATCTCGACCATGTCGTCGAAGGCGTTCGCCAGCTCGCCGAGCTCATCGCGACGGTCGATCCTGAGCGGCTCGACGCCGAAGTCGCCGGCCGAGATCCTCTTCGCCCGGTCGGCGACGGCTCGGATCGGAGCGGTGAGCCGGCGCGCGTAGACCAGACCGATGGCCGCCGTCACGAGGATGATCACGAGGGTCGCGATCAGCAGTCCATTGCGCATGTCCGAACGTCCGTCGGCCAGGCTCTGCGCCACGCCGGCCGAATCGATCTCGGCGGCGTTCGCCACGATCACCCAGTCCCACGGCGCGTAGTAGACGACGTGGGCGGCGATGGTGCCGAGCTCATCCGAGCGGTACTCCACGAGGCCCGCCTCGTCGGGTCCGAGTTCGACCGCTTGCTGCAGGATCTGCTCCACGTACGGCTCGCCATCGGCGTCGACCAGTCCGAGGGCCGAGTCACCATCCGAGAAGCCGTCGACGCCGAACACGAACTGACCCCGCTGGCCGCCCGACCCACGGAAGACGGTCATCGACCCGTTCTCACCGACGTCGAGTCCGAGGACTGAGTCGCGCAGCACGTCGACCGCGTTCTGGGGCAGTCCGACGAAGAACGACCCGATCACGTCGCCGCCGTCATCGAAGACGGGGGCGTAGGCGGTGATGTACCAACGGTCGACGACGAAGGCGGTTCCGAGGAACGTCTCGCCGTCCAGGAGCGTGTTGACGACCGCATTCGGCGATCCGTCCGGGTTCGTCCGCGGAATGAACGTGTTGATCGCCCGCGTGCCGTCGCTCTTCTCGACGTTCGTGGCGACGCGGAGCATGTCCCCCTCAGCGTTCATCCGCTGGAAGACGGTGGAGATCGCACCGACCTGACGCAGGACCTCGTCGACCAGCGGCGCCTCGTCGGCGGGATCGGAGACCTTGCCCAGCCACTGGTCGCCGACGCGCATCTCCGGGAGCGCGACCTCGGTGACGGACTGGTCGAACTGGTTGACCGCGGCCCAGCCGACGAGTGACTCGTCGAAGGTGTTGAAGCCGCCCATCTGCTCGGCGAGGCTCTCACCGACGCGAATGTCACCCTCGAGCTTCTTCTGCAGCGTGGCGTTCTCGGTGTCGATGATCTTCCTCGCTCCCTCGGCGATGGAGTCGAAGCGCTGGCGTTGCAGCTCCTCGGCCTCTGCCGTGGCGGAGTCGGCGAAGCTGCTCGCCCGATCGATGCCGACGGCCATCGTGGCCACTGCGGCGGTGGCGGCGGCAC
Source organism: Actinomycetota bacterium (assembly GCA_039198505.1). Classification (GTDB taxonomy): domain Bacteria; phylum Actinomycetota; class Acidimicrobiia; order Acidimicrobiales; family Ilumatobacteraceae; genus Ilumatobacter_A. The sequence goes on from JBCCTP010000101.1 coordinate 10,925, forward strand.
AGCCCGCCACCATCATGAGCTTGGCGGTGATACCGATCCGGTGGGTCGTCGATCCCATGTGATGTCCATCGACGGACGCCACCTCCGCCTTGAACGTCCCGTGAGAATCTCGCGACGATCACCCCTTCGGGCGACGGGCTTCGGGGTGAACCGCGGTCCACGCGAGTGGTTCGCCGGGCGCGAGCGCTCGCCGACGTGGTCGTCGAGCCGACCTCGCCATGTCGCCCGCGAGACCGACGGTCCACCGGCGGAGGCGTCGCGATGCGCTGATCGGATGACGAGCGGCGTCGAGCGCCCACCGGCCCGGCCGGAGGCCCGTCACCGGCTGGCGCAGGAGGCCGACGACATCGTTCGGCATCGGCTGGGAGATCCCGTACGACATCGGTCGATGCCGACGCGGCATGTAGTACGACCCGAAGATCACATCCCAGATCGGGAGGAACGCCGCATAGTTCGAGTTGATCGCGTCGGCCTCGTCCGCGTGGTGCCAGTGGTGGAACTCGGGGGTTGCGATCACCCGATGGAGCGGCCGAAGGCGCCACCGCACGTTGGCGTGGAGGAGGAGCCCGACGATCCCCTGGATCACCGCCAGCGCCCCCGTGATCACCGGGTCGAAACCGGCGGCGATCAGGAAGAACACCGGCGGGGCGATGATCAACCCGTCGAGCGGGTGGTTGCGGAATCCGCTCACCCAGTCGAGGGTCTTCGGCGTGTGGTGGACGGCGTGGAATCGCCAGAGGGCGGGGACCTCGTGGGCGAAGCGGTGTGTCCAGTAGATGAGGAGGTCGAAGAGCAGGAACGCAACGACGACTCTCAGCCCGTCCGGGATCATCGAGACGAGCGGACGCACCGCCAGGCCCGGGACCCACGCGAGCGTCAGCGCGCCGAGCGTCGCACCGACC
>JBCCTP010000102.1:0-11790 GCA_039198505.1 Actinomycetota bacterium
CGGGAGGCACGGCGAAGAAGCGTGTGATCTTCAGCTCCTGGACCGCGGTGAGCGCTTCGACCATGTCGAAGCGCGGCATCGTGACCGTGGTGACGCCGTTCGCGAGCAGGCCGTTCATGAGGACCTGCATGCCGTAGATGTGGAAGAACGGCAGGAACGCCAGCGCGACCTCGCCGTCGGTGTACTTGATGGCGTGCTGGCACTGCTCGATGTTGGCGTCACCACGGTCACGATGCCGCGCTTCGACATGGTCGAAGCGCTCACCGCGGTCCAGGAGCTGAAGATCACACGCTTCTTCGCCGTGCCTCCGGTGATCCTCGGACTCGCCAAGCACCCGATCGTCGACCAGTTCGACATGTCGTCGGTGAGGCAGATCTTCTCGGGCGCGGCACCGCTCGGAGCCGAGCTGGCCGCCGAGGCGGGAGAGCGCCTGAACTGCGAGGTCGTCCAGGGATTCGGGATGACCGAGCTCTCGCCGGTGAGTCACTGCACCGTCGAGGGCGAGTACCGGCCGGGAACGAGCGGCGTCACGGTGTCCAACACCGAGAGCCGGGTCGTCGACCCCGACACGGGCGACGACCAGCCGGTCGGGGAGCGCGGTGAGCTGTGGGTGCGCGGCCCCCAGGTGATGAAGGGCTACTTGAACAACGCCGACGCCACGGCGGCGACGGTCGACGACGACGGTTGGCTCCACACGGGCGACATCGCCATCATCGACGAGCACCACCACATGACGATCGTCGACCGGCTCAAAGAGCTCATCAAGTTCAAGGGGTTCCAGGTGGCGCCGGCCGAACTCGAGGCGCTGCTCATCACGCACCCCAAGATCGCCGACGTCGCCGTGATCGGGGTGCCCGACGACGAGGCCGGCGAGGTGCCGAAGGCGTTCGTCTCCGCGTTGGAGGGTGAGACGATCACGCTCGACGAGGTCCAAGCACTCGTGTCCGACCACCTGGTCAGCTACAAGCAGGTCCAGCAGCTCGAGGTCGTCGACGCGATCCCCAAGAGCGCCTCGGGCAAGATCCTCCGCAAAGACCTCCGCACCGGCTGACGACCTGTCCGCTTCCGCCCGGGCCAGATCCGGACAGTGTCCGCTTCCCCCAGGTCGGTGGAGCGAGACGGGGAAATCGGTGGACCATTCGTCGTCGGCCGACGAAGCTGATGTCATGGCGTCGCCCGTCGGCGATCTCACCGACCACTACGCACGGCATGACCGGATCGTCGAGGGTGTGCTCGACGCTCTCGCCGCGACGGGCCACGACATCGATGCGCTCGAGCCGAGTGCGCTGTCGGGAGCAGATGAGTTCCACCTCGGAGGGCGACTGGCGACGATGGCCGTGATCGAGTCGCTGCGCGCCGATCCCCCGCAGTCGATCATCGACGTCGGCTCCGGGATCGGCGGCCCGGCCCGGACCATGGCCGTCGAGCTCGGCGCCACCGTCGTCGGCGTGGACTTGACGCCGGCATTCATCGAGGCCGCCACACAGCTCACCGATCGGGTCGGTCTCGGCGACCGCGTCTCGTTCTGCGTCGGGAACGCACTCGATCTCGACGTCGACGACGCCTCCGTCGACCTCGCCACGCTCTTCCACGTCGGGATGAACATCGAGGACAAGCCGTCCCTCGTCGCCGAGCTGGCGCGCATCGTCCGGCCCGGTGGCCGCGTGCTCGTGTACGACATCATGCGGCTGCGGGACGGGGACCTCACGTTGCCGCTTCCCTGGACCCCGTCGAGTGAGCACAACCACCTCGCCACGACGGCTGCGTACCTCGACGCGATGCGTTCGGCCGGTCTGCTCCCCGGTGAGCCGGTCGACCGCCGAACGATCGTCGCCGACGCGCTGAGGCGGGCGGCCGACGCTCCGCCCGCCGTCACCCTCGGCCACCTCATGGGGCCGGACTTCGCCGAGATGTTCACCAACCTGCGGAGCGCCATCGCCGGTGGCCTCGTCGCGCCGATGGAGATCGTCGGCACGCGTCCCGCCTGACATGGGCGGACGCGGACAGTGTCCGGATCTGGCCCGGGCGGAAGCGGACAGTGTCCGGATCTGGCCCGGGCAGAAGCGGACAGCGGACGTAGGAGCGGCTTGGGGGGTCAGAAGAGCGATTCTTGACCGGCGGGCGGGGTGCGGCGGATGGCGGTCCAGGGGACGTAGTTGTCCATGAACACCCAGGTCCGCCGATGGATCGCGGACGGGCCCCATGCCTGCAGCGCCGCCTTGTGCACCGGGCACGGATACCCCTTGTTCGTGTCGAACGACCAGTTCGGATAGTGCTCGGCGAGCGCCCGCATCTCACGGTCACGGACGACCTTGGCGAGGATGCTCGCCGCCGCCACGCTGAGACAGCGACGATCGGCCTTCACGGCGAGTTCGACACGCTCGACCGACGGCGACACGAAGTCCCACTTCCCGTCGGTGACAGCAACGTCGGGCTGGACGCCCAGACCGTCGATCGCCCGCCGTGCGGCGAGCTTCTGCGCTGCCGACATGCCGAGGTGGTCGCACTCGGCCTCGCTGACCACCCCGACCGACCACGCCTCGCACCAGTCGGCGATCCGGTCGAAGAGCCGCTCGCGTTCGGCTTCGGTGAGCAGCTTCGAGTCGCGCACGCCGTTGACCCGCGTGTCGGTCGGGAGGATCGCCGCACCGACGGCGAGCGGCCCGGCCCACGCCCCACGCCCGACCTCGTCGATCCCGACGACCGTGTCACACCCATCGGCCCAGAGCCGCTTCTCGATCTCACGGGTGGGCGCCCGCTTCTTCGGCGAGCGACGGCGGCGAGGCGTGATGGATGTGGTGGGCGCTGTGTCAGTCATCGGCGGACAGGTCGATCGATCGACGACGGACCGCCGGGCGCTCGGGTGCGGCCCACAGCGTCTCACCTGCGGCGTCCGACGTCGACCACCCCGGCGATGCGTCGACGGCCGTGAGGCGCACCGGCGTGCCCGTCTGCTCCCACAGCAGCGCCGGCCGGGCGCCGTGCCAACGAACCGCGAACGACACCGACGAGTCGGGACCGGTCGGGAGCCCGTGGACCTCGAAGTCGTTGCCCCACCACTCGGACGGAACCCCGCCGGGACAGAGGTCGGCCTCTCCGGGTGCCGACGACCGGGCCAGCCGCGACTCGACGGCACGCACGAATCGCCCGCGGGAACCTGCGCGATCCCACATCGTGCGAAGCTCGGCGACGCTGGCCGGTTCGGTGGGCGACGTTCCGGCTGCCGATCGGGCCGCGATGCGGTCGACGTCGGCGACGGCTCGATGATCTCCCGCCCGACGCGCGATCGAACGCACGGCGTCGAGAGCAGTAGCCACGTCGGCACCGCCCGACCGAGCGACTCGTTCGGCGGGCTCGACGCACTCGACGAGCCAGGCGTCGGCGGGCTCGCCGCACCGCACCATCTCGGCGACGTCGAGGAGGAAGCCCGTCGGGTCGGCGTCGGCGTCGACCGGTCCGTCGAGCAGTAGGACGCAGCGCGCTCGCGTCACCGCATCGGCGAGTCCGGCGTCGGGCAGGGCGAGTCGGCTCGCGCGATCGGTGATGGTCCGCCATCCGCGTGCGACCGCCATCGGTGGCGGCGCCGACGTCACCGTGGACCGACGGACGCTTCCTCCGTCGCCGTCGATCGCCAGCGCCACCCGCACGGTGGAACGGTGCCCGAGCGGGAGCACGATCGCGTCGCCGGGAAGCTCGATCCCATCGACCGGCACGTCGGCACGCTCGCGATCGGCCACCACCGGTCCCGTCACGGCGATCGCCACGGCGCGCGGCGACGCGTTCTCGAACTCGACGAGCGTCGTCCCGCCTCCGTCGGACACGGTCCAGACTCGCTCGAGGACATCGCCTCCCGGCACCGCCAGTCGAGTCTCGACGACGGGCGCGCCGTCGAGCAGATCCTGGCGCACGGTCGGCTCCTCTCCGGGACGGTGCCACCGATCTTCGGCGGCGACGAACCAGTCGACCGTGGAACCGTCGAGATCGGTGACCGCACCCCACGGCGAGACGGCCCAGCGGGCGAGGGTGCCCGTGACACCGACGGTGATGGCGGCGGTCGCCTCGGACGCGGTCACTCGACCTCGCTCTTCGAGTCCCGGCCCATCAGCGCACCGAGGGCGTCTCGTGCCGACGCCTGGCCCTGACACACGGCGACGACCTGCTCGGTGATGGGCATCTCGACACCGTGACGACGCGCCAGCTCCAGAACGCTCGGACAGGACTTGACGCCCTCGGCCACCATGTTCATCGACTCGACGATGCCGCCGATCGTCTCTCCCTCACCGAGGCGGCGCCCCACCATGTTGTTGCGGCTCTGGACCGACGAGCACGTCGCGATGAGGTCACCCATCCCCGCCAGCCCGGCGAAGGTGGCGGGGTCGCCGCCCATCGCCTCACCGAGGCGGGTCATCTCGGCCAGACCTCGAGTGATGAGCGTCGCCCGGCTGTTGTCGCCGAACCCCATGCCCTCCGCCATCCCCGCGGCGATGGCGATCACGTTCTTGACGACGCCGGCGACCTCGCAGCCGACGACGTCGGGATTCGTGTACATCCGCAGATGAGGGCGGGCGAAGACACGCTGCAGCGTGCGGGCGACAAGCGAGTCGTCGACGGCGATCACGCTCGCCGCCGGCTGTCCCGACAGGATCTCCTTGGCGAGGTTCGGACCCGTGAGAACCGCGATCGGATGATCGGGGATCTCCTGTGCGGTGACCTCGCTCATCCGCAGCTGGGTGTCGCGTTCGAGACCCTTCGCCAAGGTGACCACCGGAACCCACGGCCGGATGTGTTCCGCCGCCTCGGCCACCACGTCGCGGTACCCGTGGGACGGCACGGCCATCACGACCACGTCGGCGGCCGACACTGCGTCGGGGAGCGAACTGGTGGCGTCGAGCTCGGGCGGCAGCTCGAATCCATCGAGGTACGTCGGATTGACGTGACGGACACGGATCTCGTCGGCCAGCTCCGGCCGACGCGCCCAGAGTGTGGTCGGCGTGTTGACGCTGGCGAGCGCCGCCACGGTGGTGCCCCATGAGCCGGCGCCGATGACCGCGACGTTCAGCGTCTCCACGGCTCGGAGGCTAGGGCAGAGGCACCGCGATCGTTCCGCCCTAACGTGCCACCGTGGAGGTGGCGACCGTGGTCCCGGTCAAAGCGTTCTCCCGGGCCAAACAGCGTCTGTCCGCCACGCTCGATCCACCCACCCGGGCTCGCCTCGCCCGGTGGATGGCCGAGCGCGTGGTCGCTGCGGCCTCGGGAACACTGGTGCACGTCGCGTGCGACGATGACGAGGTCAGGGACTGGGCCCTCGGCCTCGGAGCTGCCGTTCGCTGGGGCCCCGGACTCGGTCTCGACGGGGCGGTCGACGATGCGGTGGCGTTCGTCGTGCGCGAGGGCGCGGATCACGTCGTCGTCAGCCATGCCGACCTCCCGCTCGCGACGCCGCTGATCGACGTGACCCGGCCGGGATGGGCGACCCTCGTCCCCGACCGTCGCCGAGACGGGACGAACGTGATCGCGTACCCGGCGGACGCCGTGGTGGCGGCCGGGTACGGTCCTGGCTCGTTCCGTCGTCATCTGGCCCGGTCGACCGCGATCGGGCCCACCGAGGTCCGCGCCGATCCGCTCCTCGCACACGACGTCGACGAACCGGCCCATCTGCTCGACCCCCGACTCCGCGAGGTGCTCCCACCATGGCTGCCGACGATCCCGGACAACCCGACCAACCCGGCGTGACAGCCGACGTGGCCAGCTGGACCCGTGACCGCACCACGCCGGCGTCCGCACTGGCCATCGGCGCTCACCCCGACGACGTCGAGTTCGGCTGTGGGGGGTTGCTCGCGAAGTGGGCCGCCGACGGATGCGTGGTCCATCACCTCGTGTGCACCGACGGATCGAAGGGCACGTGGAACCCCGACGCGGACATTGCCGCGCTGACCGTCCGTCGTCAGGACGAACAGCGGGAGGCGGCCCGCAGGTTGGCGCCGGCCACGGCGGGCGAGGTCCGCTTCCTCGGCCACGTCGACGGTGAGTTGCGGAGCGACCTCGAGCAGCGAGCGCAGGTGGCACGGGTGATCCGGGAGCTGCGCCCGGACGTGGTCCTCGGTCACGATCCGTGGAAGCGGTATCGGCTGCACCCCGACCATCGGAACGCCGGTCTGCTCGCCGTCGAGGGGATCGTCGCCGCTCGCGATCCGCACTTCTTCAGAGAGCAGCTGGTCGACGGGGTCATGCACCACCGGCCCGATGCGCTGATGCTGTGGGAGGCCGACGAGCCCACACACGTCGAGGACGTGAGCGATCACGTCGAGACCAAGTTGCACGCCCTCGAGGCTCACGAGAGCCAGTTCGAGTCGACGATGAAGGCGACCGATGACGCCGCGCTCGACGCGTTCCGGGTGCGCGTCAGAGAGCGGCTCGCGGACCTCGGCCGACCACACCGCGTGGCCGCCGCTGAGGTCTTCGCGGTGATGGACCAGCTGTAGCCGAGACGCGAAACGGGCGGGGGATCGCTCCCCCGCCCGTTCGACGTCGTGTGCCCGACACCGCGATCCGAGGATCACGGTCGGCGGGCGAGACGGTCGGCGACCTACTTCTTCGCCGCCGCCTTCTTCCGGCTGGCCGACTTCTTGGTCGCCGCCTTCTTGCCCGCAGACTTCTTGGCCGCAGACTTCTTGGCACCGGCCTTCTTGGTCGCCGCCTTCTTGCCGGCGGCCTTCTTGGTCGCCGCCTTCTTGCCCGCTGCCTTCTTCCGGCTGGCGGTCTTCTTGGTCGCCGCCTTCTTGCCCGCTGCCTTCTTCCGGCTGGCGGTCTTCTTGGCAGCGGCCTTCTTGCTGGCGGCCTTCTTGGTCGCCGTCTTCTTCGCCGCAGCCTTCTTGCCGGCGGCCTTCTTGGAGGACGCCTTCTTCCGAGCGGCAGCCTTCTTGGCCCCAGCCTTCTTGGCGGCGGTCTTCTTGGTCGATGACTTCTTCGCCGCAGCCTTCTTGGCTGCGGCCTTCTTTGCTGCCGCCATGGGATCAGCGACCGTTCAGGGCGTCTTTGAGCGCCGAGCTGGCCGTGAACTTCATCGCCGTCGAGGCCTTGATCTGCACCGGCTCACCCGTCTGGGGGTTCCGGCCGGTGCGAGCAGCACGCTCGGTGGTCGAGAACTTGCCGAAACCGGGGAACGACACGGAGTCGCCCTTCTTGGTCTCGCTGACGACGTATTCGAAGAACGCCCCGAGCGTGCGCTCGGCGTCGGCCTTCGAGACTCCGGCGGAGTCGGCGACGGCATCGATCATCTCTGCCTTGGTTGCCATGTGGAACCTCTTTCTGGTGTGGTCTGGATGGACGTGGTTGATGTCGGAGGTGAGCGTTCGTTGGCTCACACGCGGCTCGGGATGAGCACCCCGGTCCGACGCGTCAAGCGCCGAATGACACCCATGTCACTTGTTCATCGAGTCGTTTGCAACGTTTCCGATCGTTGCATCTGCAACTCATCGTTTCTCAGACCGTTGGCGCGTCTGGCCCAGCGCGGATCCGACTGCGCTGCCTTCGACCCCCCACCGGTCGTGCGACCTCGAATTCACCTTCCGGACATCGGGGTGGTGATACAACGAGGGACGTTGTGCACGAGCCGCATCAGGCATCACGCCGACCACACAAACAGGAGCGACGGTGACCGACCTTCTCTCGTCAGCATCGGATCCCGAGACCCCCGAGGCCTCGACCGACACCCCGGCCCACGATCCGGGCGGAGCTGACGGCAGCGACCGTGCCACGCAGCGTGTTCGCCTGGTTCTCGACACGTCGGTCCTGATCTCCGATCCGACGTGCCTGCTCGATTTCACCGATGCCGACGTCGTCGTCCCACTCACGGTGATCGAGGAGCTCGACAGCCTCAAGAGCCGGAGCGACGACGTCGGCCGAAGCGCGCGGACCGCACTGCGATCGCTCGAGGAACTCCGGGTCGCGAACGGAGGGTCGCTCGCCGAGCCGGCGCCGACGGGCGCCCCGGGCGCGACCGTCTGCATCGAGATCAACAACGTTCGCAAGCACCTCCTCGTCGAGCACGGCCTCGACCCGAACGTGCCCGACAACCGCATCATCGGTGCCGCCATCGGTCAGTCCGACTTCGGGCCGACCACGATGGTCTCCAACGACGCGGCGCTCCGCATCAAGGCGGCTCATCTCGGTGTGCACGCGGCCGAACACCAGCCCGCTCGCTCCGGGCGTCCGGTCGTCGCTCACGGCTGGTCCACGATCGACACCGGCTACGAACGGATCGACTGCTTGTACGCCGCCGGGGCCATCGCCTCCGAGGCCGTCCTCGACGAGGAGACCACGCCGGTCCTGCGGGAGAACGAGTTCGCGGTGCTCCGGAGCGGCTCGCAGTCGGCGCTCGTGCGGAGCGTCGGTGACGAACTGGTACTCCTCCCCCACTCGTCGCCCGAGCCCTGGGGCCTGCGTCCACGCAACAAGGAGCAGCGGTTCGCCCTCGAACTCCTGCTCGACCCCGACATCTCGGTCATCGCACTCGACGGGCGGGCCGGAACCGGCAAGACCCTCCTGGCCATCGCCGCCGGGCTCGAACTCGTGGTCGAACAACAGCGCTTCGAACGACTCGCGGTCTACCGGCCGCTCGTGCCCGTCGGGCGGGCCGACGTCGGGTTCCTCCCGGGCGGGCTCGACGAGAAGCTCGATCCGTGGATGTCGGCGATCCACGACGCCATCGTGGCGCTGACCGACCACGGCAACTCGAACGACGCCCGCAACCTGATCGACGAGCTGACCGACCGTGGACAGCTGTCGCTCGAGTCGGTCACGTTCCTGCGGGGGCGGTCACTGCAGAACCAGATCGTGCTCATCGACGAGGCGCAGAACCTCGAGCCGACGACACTGCGCACCATCCTGACCCGGGTCGGTCAGGGAACGAAGGTCATCTTCACCGGCGACACGAGCCAGATCGACGCGCCGTATCTCGGGGAGTCGAACAACGCTCTCAGCGTCCTGGCGACCGCGTTCGTCGATCAGCGCTGTTTCGGCCACATCACGCTCACTGCGTGCGAGCGGTCCGATGTGGCGTCCCTCGCCGCCCAGCTGCTCTGACACCCACGAGCGCGAAACAGCACGAAACCGACCCGGCACCGGACGTGCTGTTCTCAGGGTGACGGGGTGAGGCGGGGCTGGCGGGCGGCGGTCGACCAGGCCAGGACCAGCAGCAGCGCGGCCAGCACGGCGGCGCCGTTGGCGAGCAGGTGGAATCCGACCTCCTCCTTCACGAACCCCGACCCGAAGGCCGCGAGCGCACCGCAGCCGCTCATCGTGAGATCGGCGGTGCCCTGGACCTCGACCTTCGAGCTCGACGGCACCGACGCGGTCAGCAACGACGACCCGGCGATGAGACCCACGTTCCACCCCAGCCCCAGAAGGAACAGGCCGACGAACATCAACGTCGGCACGTAGCCGGCCATCACGGTGCTCACGGTCCCTGCGCCGAGGACGACGGCACCCACGCGGATCGCCCGGTTCTCGCCGACTCGATCGACGAAGCGACCGACCAGGGGCGCGAACGCGTACATCCCCACGATGTGCAGTGCGATCACGAACGCCGAGAGATCGTCGTGGCCGTGGTCCTCCATGTGCGGCGGAGTCATCGTCATCACGCCCACCATCGCCGCCTGTGACGCCGCCATGGCGGCGAGACCGAGCACGGCGTTGGGCGACGATCGGATCACGCTCGCCGACCGCCGCACCTGCACGAGCGGGCGCACCCGCTCGGCGTCGGGGTCGATGCCGCCGACCACGGCGAGCGGATCGGGCCGCAATCGGACGAACACCACCCCCGCCGCCAACGCGAAGAACAGCGTGGCGAAGAGGAACGGGCCGACGAGTTCGTCGAGGCCGAGTCCTCGGGCCACGGCCTTCTCGACTGGCGCGAGCGTGGGGCCGAACGCGGCCCCGAGCGTGCCGACCCACACGATCGCCGCGATCGCGGTGGCGGCCTGCGAATCGTCGGCGAGGTCCGCCGCGACGTATCGCTGCTGGAGCGTCGCAGCCTGCCCGGCGCCGAACAGGAGCATCCCGACGACGAACAGAGGGAACCAGCGGAGCTCCCCACCCGTGGCCGCGATCGCCGCCCCGACGGCTCCGATGAGCAGTGCACCGATCAGTCCGGGGCGACGCCCGCGACGACGCATGATCGCGGCGAGCGGCACCATCGTGAGTGCGGCGCCGGTGGTGAACGCCGCGCTCCCGATGCCGGCGAGCCGGTCGGATCCCAACAGGTCGCTGGCCAACAGCGACACGACGGCCACGATCCCGGCCACCGCCGCCTGGCCCGGCACCTGGGCGAGACGGAGCGACCAGAGCGTGCGGCGCTGGAGTGCACTGCGGTCGGGTGCCAGGACGGCCTCGGTCACGGCGCCATCATGGCGCGAGTACGTCGATGCCACCGTCTGGGATCGGCACCACCCGAGCCCCACATCGATCTAGGGTCTGCAGCGGTGAGCGACGCCGACGACCAGCGCCTCGGCAACCGCCGCCTCGACGACCCGGCCCACGGTGACCCCGACCCGGGCGATGATCTCGACTTCCGCGGGTCTCGCCGGCTGACGGGTCGTGAGGAGTGGTTCTGGTACCTCGCTGCGGCGGTGAGCTACATCCTCCTCGGCATCTGGCACAAGTGGCTGCTCAACTGGTTCGTGGGACCGGCCTGGCTCGTCGCGTTCGTCGTGATCGGCCCGTGGTTGACCGATCGGCTCGGCTGGACGGGGCGGCGCTCGCGGTCCGACGGAGGTGACGACGGATGAGTTGGGCGGCGCACCAGTTCGAGATCTACGCGGTGCAGTCACATCTGCCGAAGAAGATGATCGGCAAGGTCAGCTTCTGGGGGATCTTCCTCGGCGACTTCACACCCGACTTCCTCTCCAAGTTCTGGGTCTACGGGTTCACGATCAACGGCGTCCGGTACGGGTCGGACATCCCTCACCAGTGGCATCGCGGTTTCCCCGGGATGGGGTTCACCCACACGATGTTCTTCGGCGCGCTGCTCACGCTCGCGATCTGGTCGTGGAGGAAGAACCGCGCGTTCACCATCGGCTACCTGCTCGGATACGCCGCACACGCACTCACCGACATCAACGACTCGGTCGGCACGATGCTGCTGTTCCCACTCACGACCTTGAACTTCACATCGGAGACGTGGGCCTACGCGGCCACGATCGAGGGCGGCAAGTACCTCGACGCAGCGGCCTACTACTCGTCCCTCGGGCTCGTGATGGACCTGTTCTGGCTCGTCGTCGTGCTCGTCGGGTGGCGCGTCCTCACGCGGGAACACTGGCGGACACGAGTCGTCCCGCCCGACGCGCGGATCTGGGCGCTCTTCGGACGCGTCCTCCCCGAGCGAGGGCTCCTCGCGCTCTACCGGGCGACGTTCTTCTACGGCCTGTGCCGTCTGATCTCGTGGAGTGCGTGGGCTCGGCTCTTCGCCGACATGGAGGACTACGGCGTGTACGACGTCGTCGCCCGCGGGTTCCCGATGGACCTGTCGTGGACCGGCCCCTACTGGCTCGAGGCGCGGTCACTCCCCCACGTGAACCCGTGGCTCGCGTACCCGGCGGCGCTGGCCTTGCTGGCGGTCGTCTACGTGGTGGCGATCCGACTGTGGGAACCGATGGGCCGGGCCGACGCCGAACGACGGGCAGCCGAGTTCCAGAACGGCGTCCCCGGCGGAGACGACGAACCGGAGCGAGCGGGTTCCAGCGCCTCCTGACGCCGTCGGTCGCTCAGCTCACGGCGAGCGAACGACGACGA
>JBCCTP010000103.1:0-11648 GCA_039198505.1 Actinomycetota bacterium
CGGACGACGTCGGGACCCGACCGACGGTGCGGTGGAGGTGTTCGGGACCCACGCTGCCGCCTGGCCGATCGACGAGCTCCGGGACCGGGTCATGGTGTGCTCACACGACTCCACGCTGTTCGACGGTTCCGTGCGGGAACAGGTCTCGGTGCGTGCGATCGACCAGGACCGGGTCGACGCCGCGATCACTGCGGCGACCGTCACCGAGGTCGCCGAGAAGCTCCGCGACGGTCTCGATTCGTCGGTGGGCGAACGCGGACGTCGCCTCTCGGGCGGGCAGCGACAGCGAGTCGTGCTGGCCCGAGCGCTCGCGGCCGACACCGACGTGCTGGTGCTCCACGATCCCACGACGGCCGTCGATGCCACGACCGAACACGTCATCGCCGAACGCTTCGCACGGCTCCGGCGGAACCGGTCGACGACGGTCGTGGTCACCACGTCGCCGGCGCTCCTCGCCGTGTGCGACGAGGTCGTGGTCATCGCTGACGGGTCGGTCTCCCAGCGAGGGACACACGCCGACCTCCTCGACGATGCGGGCTATCGAGAGCGGGTGCTGCGATGACGGGCACGAGTGTCGATCTCCTGCCGATCGCCGACGGCCCCACGACGCGCCGCACCCTCGTTCGGCTGCTTCGACGGAGCCGCTTCCGGACGCTTCTCGCACTGGGACTCTCGGTGGCGGCGACGGTCGTCGGTCTCTTCGTCCCGCCGCTGCTCGGCCGAATCGTCGACGTCGTGATCGACGGAGGGTCGACGTCGGAGATCGACTCCCTCGCCGCCGGCTTGTTGATCGCAGCGGTCGCGCAGGCGGTGCTGAGCGCCATCGCGATCGTGCGCGTCGCCTCCCTCGGCGAGCACGTGCTCGCGAACGTCCGCGAAGACGTCGTCGAGCGAGTCCTCCATCTGCCGCTCGCCGACGTCGAAGCGGCGGGAATGGGTGACGTGGTCGCACGCGTGAGCGGCGACGTCGACGCGGTGTCGGACGCGACACGGGAAGCGATCCCGGAGTTGGTCGGCGCCGGCCTGACGATCGGACTGACCGTGGTCGGACTGGGCATCCTCGACTGGCGGCTCGCACTCGCCGGCTTCGCCGTCGCCCCGATCCAACTGCTGGCGACGCGCTGGTACCTGCGCCGATCATCGCCGGTCTACGCCGCGGAGCGTGTGGCCCTCGGCCGCCGGACCGGGTCGGTCACGGAGGTGATCGCCGGAGCGTCGACCGTCACGGCCCTCGGTCTGGGGGCCGCCCGATCGGCCGACGTCGCCGATCGCTCGGCCGAGGCGAACGAGTTGGCGCTGTCAGCCGCGCGAGTGCGAACCCGCTTCTTCGGCAGGTTGAACGGCGCGGAGTTCACCGGTCTGGCCACGGTGATCGCCGTCGGCTTCTTCGCCGTGCGCGCCGACGCGATCAGCGTGGGAACGGCGACGGCCGGGGCCCTCTACTTCCACCGCCTCTTCAACCCGTTCAACAGCCTGCTCGGACTGCTCGACACCGCTCAGGACGCGACGGCGGCGTTCGCCCGCCTCGTGGGCGTGCTCGAGACCCCTGCACCGATCGAACGTGACGACGCGGAGGAACCGGTCGACGGCTCGGTCTCACTCCGGGCGGTCGAGTTCGAATACGAGAGCGGTCATCCCGTTCTGCACGACGTCCACATCGACGTCGCCGATCGCTCGCAGACGGCGATCGTCGGCGAGAGCGGCGCCGGGAAGACGACCGTGGCCCGACTCGTCACCGGGATCGACAACCCCTCCTCCGGAGATGTCGAGATCGGACGAATCGACCATCGACGACTCGATCGAGCCCGCTGGCGCCGGACGGTGAACCTGCTCACGCAGGACGCACACGTGTTCAGCGGGACGATCGCCGACAACCTGCGTCTCGTGGCGCCCGACGCCACCGACACCGAGCTCCGGGGGGCGCTCGAGGTCGTCGACGCCGCCGGCTGGGTCGACCGTCTCGACGACGGCCTCGACACCGAGGTCGGCGACGGAGGCCGGGAATTGTCGCCGGTCGAGGCCAGTCAGCTCGCGCTGGCGCGGGTCAACCTCTCGTCGGCCCGCGTCGTCGTCTTCGACGAGGCGACCGCCGAGGCCGGCTCGGCCGCCTCTCGCCAGCTCGACGCCGCGCTCGACGCGGTCGCGGAGGGGCGAACGTCGATCGTGATCGCCCATCGTCTCGCCCAGGCCCGCGGAGCCGACTCGATCGTGGTCCTCGAACGCGGACGGGTGGTCGAGAGCGGTGCGCACGACGAACTCGTCAGCACCGACGGGCGATACGCATCGCTGTGGGACGATTGGCACCGCAGCCGCCCCACCGACTGACGCCGACATCATCCGAGGACAGGTCGGGTTGTGATCGATCGATAGGGTCCCCTCATGCGGTCTGATCGAGTGCCGAAGTATCGACGGAAGCTCGTGTCGGCCGCCGTCGTCGTCGCACTCACGACGGCAGCCTGCGGAGGGAGCGACGACGCCGACGACGCCAGTGCGTCGGCCCAGGACTCGGCATCCGCCCCGTCCACCAACGAAGCCGTCGCCGAATCTGACGATCAGCCGAGCGCCGGCGGACCGTCCGACGACGAACCCGACGACGCATCCACGACCGACTCCGACGCCGCGGCCGCGACCGAGGCACCGTCCGAGGACGACAGCGACTCCGACTCCGACGAGCCACCTGCGACAAACGCACCGTTGGAGGACGAACCGGAGCTCACGGCGATCGATCAGCGCGGGGTCGAGGTCACGCTCGCCGAGCCTCCGACGCGCGTCGTGTCGGTGTGGGACTCGATCGACGCGCAGAACCTTCTCGCCCTCGGCGTGGAGCCGATTCTGATCGGCCGCGTCAACGGTGGGCGCCCGGCTCCGTGGCTCGACGACTACGCCGGGATCGAGACCTACGACCTCGGTGCCGGTCCGAGCATCGAGTTGCTCCTCAACTACGACCCCGATCTCATCGTGACGGCGTCGTACGACGAACCGTCGTATCCGCTCCTCGAGGAGATCGCTCCCCTCTACGTCGCCGACAATGGCATCCCGTGGCGTGACGAACTGCGCCGAATGGCGCAACTGCTCGGCCGGACGACCGAGGCGGACGCGCTGATCGCCGACCACGAGGAGGCGATCGCAGAGGCCGCCGAGGCGCTGACCGATTGGCAGGGAGCATCTCTCCTGGTGGCAGCGGTCAGCCCGGCGGGCGAGCTGACGGCGTTCACCGACACCTCGCCGATCTCCGATCTGCTCGTCGAGATGGGTCTGACGCCGCTCGTGGCGTCCGAGAACGGCAGTGCCACCCAGTCGTACAGCTTCGAGCTCGTGTCGGAGCTGGAGGGTGACGGCTTCCTGTTCGTCGACGCCAGCGGTCTGGCCGGGCTCGACTTCGAGGCGGTCAATCGCGAGTTCCTCGACGGTCCGATCGTGCAGACGATTCCGGCTGCAGATGGGGGGATCTTCCGGATCTCACCGGAGTCGAGTGCAGCTCTCCGCCTCGTCAACGGGGCGAACCTGCCGTATCTGCTCGACGAACTGGTGGCCGTCCTGACCGCGCCCACCGAGAGCTGAGCCGGTCGACCGACCGATCGAACCGCCGGGACGGGCGACAGAGTGTGCCTGACCCACACTGTCGCTCCGTCATCGCAGCGAGGTGTCGGCGACGATCCGACCTCGATCGAGGCGGATGATCCGGTCGCATCGAGCGGCGGTCTCGGGGCGGTGGGCGATCACGATGACCGTGCGGCCGGCGAACAGCAGGTCGAGAGCGGCGACGATGATCGCCTCGGTCCCGGGGTCGACGTCGGCCGTCGCCTCGTCGAGGACGAGCAGCCGTGGGTCTGCGACCTCGGCTCGGGCGAGAGCGACGAGCTGCCTCTCACCCGCCGACAGGTTCGACCCGCCGGGTTCGACCGAGGTGTCGAGGGTCAGGTGCGCCGCGGTCCCGCCCTGCGACGCCCCGGGCGTGCGAGCGAGGCGCTCGAAGGCAGCGCCGAGGCGGTCGTCGTCGTGCACACCGGGAACGAGGCGCAGGTTGTCCCCGATGGTCCCCGATACGAGGTGTGGCGTCTGTGGGAGCACGACCGCCGTCGACCGCAGCTCGATCGGCTCCCACTCGTCGATCGAGCGGCCGTCGAGCTGGACCTCACCCTCGTCGGGCGGACGCAGCCCGGCGAGGAGCGTCGCCAGCGTCGACTTCCCCGATCCCGTCTCCCCCACCAACGCCACCCTCTGACCGGCGGGGATCGTGAGATCGACGCCGTCGACCGCCGGGGGCGCGTCCGCGGAGTACCGGAACGCCACGGCTCGAGCGACGACCTCGGCACCGGTCATTTCGGCCCCGTCCGCGTCGACATCGCCGGTGGAACGCTCGAGACCACTCGGACTCCGGAGTGCCCCGCCGTTCGACGGGTCTCGGACGACGCCGTCGGTCAGCTGGAGGAGCCGGGCGACGTTGGCTCGGGCCTGCTGGATGCCCGAGTACTGCTGGGTCAGGCTGTCGATCGGCTCGAAGAGTTGGCGCGTGGCCACGGCGAACGTGGCGACGACGCCCACGCTGATCGATCCATCCGACGCCAGCACCCCGCCCACCACGACGACGACGGCGAGAGCGACGAGCTTGCCGAACTCGAGCGGCGAGAGCCGGTTGTCGACGCGCAGCGCCGTCACCGCGCGTTCCATCAGCACCTCGTCGATCTTCTCCGCCCGGTCGAGGATCGTCGTCTCGACGCCGAGCCCCGCCAGCGTCGGGCGCGCGGCGATGCCCTCGCTCACCAGAGCCGTCATCTCGGCGATGCTGTCGGCGCGGGCGGCGTACACGCCGGCGGCGACCGATCGGAATCGGTGGATCGAGATCGCCACGAACGGGAGGTACACGAGGAGCACGAGCGACAGCCGCCACGAGAGCGCGCCCAGGACGGTGACGGCGACCACGAGGAACACCACGGCGTTCGCCAACGTGGGGCCGCTGGTGCGCACGAAGCCGGTCAGCGCCTGCACGTCGGTCGTCGCTCGCGCCGTGAGCTGACCGGTCTCGTGCTGATCGAAGAAGCGCAGCGGCTGCGCGAAGATCGCCTCGGCGGCGCGATTGCGGAGCGACTCGAGGATCCGCTCCCCCGTGCCCGCTTGCACGCGGAACCGAATCTGTTCGGCCACCCACTGACCCACGGTCGCCACGGCGAGGACGATGGCCGTGACGGCCAGCTCACGCCGGTCGGCCGAGTCGACGGCGTCGATGGCCCGGCCGACGAGCACCGGCACGGCGAGAGCGAGGGCGCTCACGACCGCGGAGGCGAGCACCGACGCCGCCAGCCGCCACCGGTGCTCCCGCACGAGCGGCCACGCCCGCCTCATGGCTCGGTGCTGCTCGGGGTCGTCGGTCAGCCGGAGCACCGACGACCGCCCCTCGCGCGCCGAATCGGTCACGAGGGCCCTCCCTCAGCCTCGTCGGCACCGGCCACGGCGCCCGCGACGGGTCGAGCCACGGCGAACCGCGTCATGTCGACGACCGTGTCGGCGACGGCCGCGGGTGCCTCACGATGCGTCGTCAGCACGATCGTCATGCCGGCCGTGAGGGAACGCAGCGACGTGAGGACGGCCGCCTCGACGTCTTCATCGAGTGCCGACGTCGCGTCGTCGAGCAGGAGCAACGGCGGCCGCCGGAGGATCGCCGACGCCAGCGCGAGTCGCTGACGCTGCCCGCCCGAGACCGTTCGGCCCCGCTCCCCGATCCGACCATCGAGCCCTCCGAGGTCGTCGACCAACCCACCCAGGGCGAGGGCGCCCAGCACCCTCCGCACCTCGCCGTCGGTCGCTTCCGGCGCGCCCCGGCGGACGACGTCGCCGATCGTCCCGGTGAGCGGAGCCGGATGCTGAGGGACGAGTGCGACGGCACCGGAGCGGGCGGGCCAGGCGACGTCGCTGACGTCGATCCCGTCGAGGGAGATCCTGCCCGCCGTCGTTCGGAGATCGCCGGAGATCGTTCGCAGCAGGCTCGACTTCCCGGTGCCGATGGCCCCGACGAGCGCCACCCACTCTCCGGGTCGAGCGATGAACGACGCGCCCTCCACGATCGGGTGTCCGCCCCGCTCGACCCCGACCGCGTCGACGACGAGCTCGGTCCCGCGTGCGGCCGACGCGACACGGTCGACACGCTCGTCCGTCGTCGCCGGCGAGTCCTCGCCACTCGTCTCCTCGCCGCTCGTCATCGATGCGGGGTGCGGAGGAAGTGCGAGCACGATGCTGAGCCTCTGCGCAGCGGCGAGCGCCGTGCCCCGCAACGCCAGGCGAGCGGTCAGCAACGCGGTGGCGGACGCCAGGAGTCCCATCCATCCCGTGAACGCGACGAGCTGGCCGACGCTCACGTCGCCGTCGATCGCTCGTCCTCCGCCCACCAGGAGGCCGACGGCGGTCCCGAGCCCCGGGATCGCCGTCGCCGACGCGATCCACCGTGCTCGGATCCGGGCGAGGCCGACCGCGTCGGAGCGCACCCGGGCCGCTCGGTCCGCCGCTCGCTCGACGACGACGCTCTCCGCACCGAGGCCCTTCACCGTGTCGACGCCGCTGATCGACGCCTCGATCCACGCCGACGTCTGTCCCGCCGACGACACCGACCGGAGCGCGGCGTCGATGTTCGCCGCCGACTGGGTGACGGCGAGGACC
This sequence comes from Actinomycetota bacterium, assembly GCA_039198505.1. Taxonomy (GTDB): domain Bacteria; phylum Actinomycetota; class Acidimicrobiia; order Acidimicrobiales; family Ilumatobacteraceae; genus Ilumatobacter_A. The sequence goes on from JBCCTP010000103.1 coordinate 6,652, forward strand.
GCCGAGAGCGGCACGATCGCGATCGCCACGAGAGCGAGGACCGGGTCGAGCGCTGCGATCAGGCCGACGACCACGACGACTGTGAGGAGCCCGATGACGGTGGTGACCGATCCCGAGATCCACGTGCGGAGCCGGATGCAGTCGTCGACGATCCGGCTGATCACCTCCCCCGGCGAGTACACGCTGGCCCGATCGGGATCGGCGTCGATCAGCGCCGCGAGCGCACGGCGGCGCGTGTCGACCAGGGCGCGGTAGGCGCCGCGCTCGACGTAGAGGTGGCGGACCGCATCCCCGGTCCACGACGCAACCCCGAGGAGAACCAGCACACCGGCCCAGGCCCACAACGCGGTCCGATCGTCGGCGACGACGCCGTCGTCGATCGCTCGTTGCAGCACCCACGGTGTGGCGATCGCTGCACCCCGCCACACGAGACCGGCGACCAGCCCGACGAGCTGGAGTCGGCGAGCGATCCGAAAGCAACGTCGCAGAAGGGCGCGAGCGTCGGGATCCACTGGTGCCCGGGCGCCGAGCGTCCTCACGGTCTGCCGACGCGACGTTTCACAGCGAGTTCAGGATCCGGACGATGTCGGCGACGATGAACTCGACAGCGAGAACGTTGCCGGTGAACCACGGCGTGGCGTCGACCTCGACGACCCGACCGGCCTGCACGGCCTCGAGGGTGTTCCACAGCGGGTTGTCCCGGAGCTGGAGGAGCTCGGCCTCGGCGTCGGTTCCGAACAGAAGGATCACGTCGCCCCCGAGGAGGTCGTACTGCTCCGGGCTGACGTTCACGAAAGACCGACCCTCGGGATCGGACGCCTGGATGGCCGGTCTCGCCACCCCGACCTCGTCGAGTACCTGCCCCGAGAACGACGTGCCACCCGGCAGGTAGCGGCACTGACCGTTGAAGCACCGGACGACCGAGATCTCGAGCGCCTTCTGGTCGTCGGACAGCGACGCGGCGGCATCCGCGATCGCGGCGTCGGCGGCAGCGATCCGGGCGTCGGCGCGGTCGGGAACACCTCCCGCTTCGGCAATGAGCCGGAGCGACTCGCGCCACGGGGTCGCCGTCGTGACGTCGACGTCGGCGACCTCTGCGATCTGCTCGAGTGCATCATCGGCGCCGAGCGCGTCGAGTGACTTCGTGTTGAACAGCAGCAGGTCGGGTTCGAACGCCGCGAGCTGTTCGAGGTTCTGCTCCGTTCGGTCGCCGAGCACCTCGACGTCGATGGCGAGCTCGGCGAGGTACGCCGGGATGGTCTCGCGGTCGGCGAACCCGGGAATGCCGGCCACGGGGAGATCGAGTGCGAGGGCTCCGTCGAGCAGCGCTTGGTCGCTGACGACGATCCGACGGTACGGCGAGACGTCGTCGTCGGACGCCGATCCGGACTCAGCCTCGGGCGGTTCGGCGTCGCCCGAGGCGGTGGCGACCGGTTCGGTGTCGGCATCGGCGGGCGCGGTGCCCTCGGTGTCGGCGGCCGCCGACTCGGAGACCTGCCCGCTGTCCGGCGCCTGCTCGACGCTGTCGCCCGTGGCGTCCCCGAGATCGGAGTTCTCCGTCGGCGACGTCTCGGTGTCGGCGGAACCCGACTCGGACGCCGCGGCATCGTCGTCGGAGCCTCCGCACGCCGCTCCCAGGCAGGCGATGACAAGGGCGAGTCGGGCGGTTCGGGTGGTGATCATGCGCGCGGTGCAACCGTGTTCACACTGGTTGCGGTCGATCGGTCGGCCAACCTACCGTGCGCCGGTGCTCCGGCTCAGATCCCTCTCGGTCATCCTCGCCTGCATTGCGATCGTCGCGGCAGCCTGCGGCGGCTCCGACTCCGACGATGCCGCAGACGGCACGGCGGCCGACTCACAGGACACCCAGGTCGCCGGCACCACCGAGACGGTGGAGCCGAGCTCGACCGAGGCGGCGCCGACCGACACGACGACGCCCACGGAGGCGCCGGACCCCACCGCAGCGGCGCCCGATTCGACCGTGGCTGGCACCGAGCCCCCGGAGACCGACCCGGAAACCGTCGACACCGGAACCGACACCGACTCCGAGGACGGGGTGCGGACGGTCGTCGACGGGTTCGGTGACGAGATCGAGGTTCCCGTCGATCCCCAGCGGATCGTCGTCCTGAATCCAGGGACGATCCTTCCGACCTATCTCGAACTCGGCGCACCGGTGGTGGCGTCGAACATCCCGACCGACGACTTCGCGACGGCGGTCCTGCCGGCGGAGGATCTCGCCTCGATCGAGTCGGTCGGGTTCCCGACCCCGTCGCTCGAACTGGTCGCCGCTCAGGACCCCGACATCATCGTGTTCTTCGCTCCGGGAGACGCCGATCTGGTCGACGAACTCCGTGAGATCGCACCCACGGTCGCTGCCGAATTCGACCTCAACGACTGGCGCGTCTCCGGACGGTCCGCCGCGGATGCGATCGGCAAGGCCGACGAGTTCGATGCGCTCGTCGCCGAGTACGACGAGCGGGAGGCGGCTCTCGCTGACGCCCTCGGCGACCGGCTCGAGGACGAGGTCTCGATCGTGAGGGCTCTCGGCGACGCTGTGCGGATGCACACCCGATTCCACTTCGCAGGACAGGTGATCGACTCGATCGGGATGGCTCGGACGCCGGAGCAGCAGACCGACGATCCCGCCGTGCGCAACATCCAGATCTCGCTCGAGGAGATCGACCAGGTCGACGGCGACATCCTCTTCATGTTCGGCGCCGGCCTCGACGACGCGGCGATCCAGTCGTCGCTCGACGAGGTCCAGCAGAGTCCGCTCTGGAACACGCTCGAGGTCGTCCAGAACGATCGCGTCTTCATCGTCGACACGCTCGCGTGGCAGCAGGGTGGGCTCCGGGCCGCCGAGCTGATCCTGGCCGATGTCGCCGCCGCGTACGGCGTCGGCGGCTGACCGGCACGCACTCGGTCCGACGCGATCGCTGTTCGTCACATCCCTTTTCAATTGATGTTCAGTGAGCTATACAATGAGGAAGTCGTCGTCGAGGACGCGACGACTCCATCGGCTGTGTTCGCGGTTTGACTCCCCAAGGGTCGCCCCCATCCGCTCGCACACGACCGACGATCGATCTCCCCCGCCCCTCTCAGTCACTCGGGGCGGGGGTGATCGGTCGACGTGGATCTCGTCCGCATCGACCTCGGGGCACTCGGCCGCCGCAGGACGCTCCCGACCTGGAGGAGCCGTGACACATCGACCAACACGACGGCGCGCCGTTCTCGCCGGCCTCCTCGCGTTCAGCATCGGGGTGTCGGCGTGCGGAAGCGACGAAACCGACCAGTCGGGCACGCCCGAGACGTCGCCGGCGACGGACGCAACCACCGAGGCGACCGACGCTCCGGCCGACACTCCGGTGGACACTCCGGCCGACACGACCCCCGAGACGGAGTCTCCACCGTCCACCGACGCACCCACGACGGCGACCGAGGCACCGGATGATGCCGATGATCCCGCGGACGAGGTGGTCGAAGAGCGTGCGATCGTCGCCCTCGACGAGCAGGTCGCGATCCAGCTGCTCTCCGTGGGCATCCGACCGACGATGGTCCTGACGACGCTCTCGTCCGAGGTCTTCGCGGCGCTGAACGCCGATGAGGGACTGGAGACGGTCGACTTCATCATCGCCGAGCCGTCGTTTGAGGTGATCGCCGGGTTGGCTCCCGACGTGTTGGTCGGCATCGCCAGCCCGTTCATCACCGATCGCACCGACGAGTACGAGGCGATCGCGCCACTCATCCTCGCCCCGCTCGACGCCACCTGGCAGGAGCAGCTCGAACTCATCGCCGACGAGTTCGGCGTGACGGACCGGGCTGCGAGCGTGATCGGCGCGGTCGACGCGCTGACGGCCGAGACCGCGGCCACGATCGACGGCGCGGGCGGTGCCGGCACGTCGGTGTCGGTGCTGACGGTGCGGCTCGGCAACACGCTCGCCGTCACCGCCGGCGGAGCGACGGGTCAGGTCCTCGCCGACGCTGGACTCACCCGCCCCGAGCCGCAACTCGCGAGCGGCGCTCCCGGAGTCCCATTCGTGCCGGTGTCCGAGGAGAACCTCGTCGATCACGACGCGGACATCGTCGTGACGGCCAGCGGTGCCGTGTTCGACCTCCAGCCGCTCCTGGAGTCGCCGGTCTACGGCCAGCTGTCGGCCGTGCAGGGTGGGACCTCGTTCGAGGTGGTCGGAGACCTGTGGGTCCTGGGCGGGACCGGGCTGGCCACGGCGTGGGTGTTGGAAGACCTGCGTGCACTCCTCGTCGATGGCGGCACGCCGGCCACCCTCGACGACACCGTCGACCGCTGGGCCGAGTTCCTCGCCCTCGCCGAGTGAGACCCCACCGATCGTCCGCCCCGAGGAGGAGCACCATGCGCCACCGAACGACCACGACCAGCTCGTGACGTTCTTCGCGAGCTGACCGACGACGATCAGGCCCGGTGGGCCACGACGGGGAGCGTCGTGTAGCCGTTGACGAAGGCGGACAGCGGCCGCTCGGGCTCGCCGACGACCTCGATCCGACCGAACCGGGGCAGGAGTTCCTCCCAGAGCACTCGCAACTGGAGTTCGGCGAGACGGCTCCCGACGCAGTGGTGAATCCCGTATCCGAACGCCAGGTGTCGAGAGGCGTTCGGTCGCCCGAGGTCGAGCCGATCGCCGTCGGGGAACATCGTCTCGTCGCGGTTGCCCGAGAGGAACCACATCAGCAACTGGTCGCTCGCTCGGATCTGCTTGCCTCCGACCTCGCAGTCCCGGGTCGCGGTCCGGCGCATGTACGAGAGTGGTGTCTGCCACCGCAGCACCTCGGGTACGAGGTTCTCGATCAGGTCGCGTGACTCGGTGAGCTTCTCGTACTCATCGGGGAAGCGGTTGAGTGCGAGCACGCTGCCGCTCATGGTGTTGCGGGTGGTGTCGTTGCCGCCGACGATGAGCAGCACGATGGAGCCGATCTGATCGATCGCCCGGCCCTGGCTGGTGGCTTCGCCGTGCACGAACATC
>JBCCTP010000104.1:0-11644 GCA_039198505.1 Actinomycetota bacterium
CCGCATGGCCGACCGCAGTGGTGCACGCCGGATCATCGTCGCGGGCGCGCTCACGTCGACCGTGGGCCTGTCGCTGATGCTGCTCGGTGACTCGCTCGCGATCACGATCATCGCCCGGCTCGTGATGGGGATCGGCAACGCTGGTGTGTTCACGGGCTCGACGCTGCTGGCCGTGACGCTGGCGCCGGCGACGCGGCGCGCCGAGGCGGCCGCGTACATCTTGGTGTCGGTCCACCTCGGGATCGGTCTCGGACCGATCGCCGGCGAGGTGATCCGCAACTCCTTCTCGTACACCTGGGCCTGGGTGCTCGTCGTGGCGATGATGGGGTCGGCGGCGGCCTGCGCCTGCTTGCTCACTCACCGGCCGGGTGATCCGACCGCTGCTCCGGCGCCGCTCGTGAATCGGGCGGCCATCGGTCCGGGGATGGTGACTCTGTTCGGCGTGTTCGCGTTCAACGGCCTGCTCACGTTCGCGCCGCTCTACGCACGCGAGATCGGTCTCGACGACACGGCGCTCGTCTTCACGGTCGCGTCCATGACGATCATCGTGATGCGGGTGGCCTTCGGTCGGGTTCCCGACACGTTCGGACCGATCCGCTCGGGCGCCGGGGCGCTCGCCATCAGCGCGGCGGCGACCGTGGTGGTGGCGTTCTGGGACCAGCCCGCCGGTCTCTACGTCGGCGCGTCGCTCACGGCGATCGGCCTGTCGCTGCAGTCGCCGTCGTTCATGTCGATCGCCGTCCGTCGTGTTCCCGAGAGCGAACGGGGATCCGCGATGGCGACCTACACCGGGTTCTTCGACGTCGCGAACGCACTGGTGGGACCGACCGTCGGTGTCATCGTGAGCGGCGTCGGATACCAGGCTGCGTTCCTCTTCACGGGTGCGATGTCGCTGGTCGCGCTCGCGATCCTGCTGCTCAACGTCGGCCCCCAGGAGCGGGGCCAAACGCAGATGGTGAGCGTCGAGTTGTTCCGCGTGCGGTGACGCCGGTGCCGTGCCGTTCGACGCCCGGCTCAGTCGAGGTCACCCGACTCGAGGAGATCGACGAGTTCGAGGATGATCTCGTCGGTCAGACGCTCGGGAGGCCACGGAGTCATCTCGTTCACCGATGTGAGGCTCGGCGCTCGATCGAGGATGGTCGTCGTGAGTCGATCGGCCAGCGTCGTCGACCATCCGCCCACCGATCCGCTCGGCCGGTGTGAGGCGAGGATGCGCAGTGCGATCTCGTCTCGGCCGACCGCGGTGAGCACCCGGGCGGCCATCGGCGCGTCCGACACCGCCGAGGTCCAGCGACCGCGCTCTCGGTAGTGCTCGAGACCGTCGAGGAGGCAGCGGGCGACCATGACCAGATCGTCGTGGCCTGCGAGCGCGACGGTCCGCATCCGGAGACCCACGAGGACCAGAAGTTCGAGACCGGACTCTCGAGCGTCGACGAGCAGGTCCTCGATCGAGCCGAGCGCCGCATCGTGATCCCCGTGCGACAGGGCGAGCGCCGCCTCGCCCCAGGCGAGGAACGAACGGCCGACCGGCCCGCCGCGTCGGGTCAGTCGGCGGATTCGGGCGACCGCCTCCGTCGGATCGTCACCGGCGCGTGTGAGATGGAACGAGGCGAGGCCGAGGACGTACAGCTCGCCGAGGCCCCGGGTCCCGCGACGCACCCCGTCGGCGGTCGCGAGATGCCGTCGCCCGGCATCGTGATCGCCGACCATGAACGAGCACCAGGCCGCTGCGATCGCCACGTCGGCATCGGCGGCGGAGTCCCCTGCGTCCTCCCCCACCGCGATGGCGTGGTCGAGGTCCTCGAGTACCACCAACCGAGCGAGTCCGGCGCGGACACGGTCGAGTTCGTCATCGTGATCCCCGTGGTCGCCGTCGGTCAGGGCGAGGAGGCGCTCCGCCCAGTCGCCGAACTCGAGTCGTTGGGTGAGCTCGGCGTACTCGGCGACCGCTGCGAGCAGAACCGCCGCTTCGTCGAGGTGATCGGCGGCGAAGGCATGTGTCACCGCCGCCCGGACCTCGGGCCAGTCGGCGTCGGCCTCGACCATGGCCGTCTCGAGAGCCGGGCCGTCCAACCGAACCCGGCGGGCTTCGGCCCGCTGACGGAAGTGGACGAGGTGGGCGGTCCGGGCCTCGTCGGCGCCTCCGAACTGCTCCGATGCGAAGAGTCGCACCGACTCGAGCACGTGGTACCGAGGCTCGTCGTCACCGCGATCGTCGATCAGCACCAGCGAGCGCTCGCAGAGCTCGACCAGGTCGGCCACCGCGTCGATCGGTGGCGCGTCGCCGCCCGTGCGGGACACCGCCATCGCGGACTCGAGATCGAAGGGGCCGGCGAACACCGAGAAGGCGGCGAGCGCGCGGCGGGGACCGTCGTCGAGCGACTCGACCGATGCGGCGATCGCCCGGTGCAACGTCTCGTGGTGGGGTTCGACCTCGCCGGCAGACTGCAGGAGGGACCAGCGGTCGTCGAGGAGCCGGGCCACGGCGGCGGGGCCGAGGACGCGAGCTCGTGCACTGGCGAGCTCGACGGCGAGTGGAAGGTGATCGAGCCTCCGGCAGATCGTCGCGATGACCGGATCGTCGAGATCGGCACGGCCGCCGTGACGCGCGATCCGGTCGACGAAGAGCTTCGTGGCGGACTCGGGTTCGAGCACGGGCACGGAGACGACGTGCTCCCCGGGTGCTCCGATCCGCTGGCGACTGGTCGCCAGCACCGTGATGGAGGCGTCGGCGTCCGCCAGCCCGCGCACGAGTGACCGAACGGTGTCGAGAACGTGCTCGCAGTTGTCGACGACGAGGAGACCCTCGCGCTCACGGGCGACGGCGACCACGGAGTCCGTGGCCGAACGGTCGGCGAGGCGAGGGGTGCCCAGTGCGTCGAGGACGGCATCGGCGACGCCGGACGGATCGCGCACCTGTGCGAGCGGCACGAACCACGCGGCGCCGTTCCGGTCGGCCGCCACCCGACGGGCGACGTGGGTCTTCCCGACGCCGGCCGGACCGACCAGTGAGACCAGATCGCCCCCGTCGAGTGCGCCGACGATCTCGACGATCAGGTCGTCGCGTCCGACGGTCTCGCCGGGTGACGAGACGGACGGCACCTGCGCCGACGGCGGCTGATCGCCTCGCATCTCGGCGACGCCGGTGCTCTCGGCGACGCCGACGATCTCGGCGACGAACTGGTACCCCCGCCCATGGATGGTCCGGATGACCGCCTGATTCCGTCCGTCGTCGCCCACCGCGCGGCGAGCGGACTTGATCCGCGACGTCAGCGCCGACTCGCTCACGAACCGATCGCCCCAGATCTCGTCGAGCAGCTCCTCCTTGGTCACGACCCGGTCTCGGTGCTCGAGCAGGTGGGCGAGCACGTCGAAGACCTGGGGTTCGACGCTCACCTCCTCGCCGTCGAGCGTGATCCGGAAGGAGTCGCGATCGAGCGTGCTGCGTCCGAACCGGACCGTCATGTGGAATGCCTGCGCACGGCGGCCATCGTCGCGTGTCGTCGTCGGGCCGTCGAGCATCGACCCGCCCAGGGACACGATCTCCAGACGATCTCCGCGTGTCCTCCAAGACCTGGGACCCCGTAATCCCGAGGATGGCGTCATGACCTCCACTCCCGCCACCGCACCCGACCATCCGCCACCCGCCGAGGTGGACGTCGCGCTGAACGTCGTCGCCGCGCGCCGCCAGGCCCGCCGCGATGTCGTGCCGCTGCTCGCCGCGTTCGCCCCGGTCGGCCTCGTCGCCGCCGCCACGGGAGCCGCCGCACAGGGCGCCCTGGCGGGTGCCCTCGCAGCGCCGCTCCTGATGTCGGGGTCCGCGCACTTCGCACTCCTGTCGATGCACGGCGCCGCTGCGCTCACGACCGTCGTCGTGGTGGCGGTCGTGCTGAGCCGGTGCGTCGTGTACTCGGCTGCGCTCGCCGACGGAATGCGCGGCCAACCGGCCTGGTTCCGGTGGATCGCCGCCTGGACGCTCATCGACCAGATCTACGCACTGGTCGACCAGCGCCGAGCGGAGCTCCGCGATCCGGATGCCCGACGTGCGTACCACCTCGGCCTGGCCGGCCCGGTCGCCATCGTCTGGATCATCGCCGGCACGGTCGGCGCCACCGTCGGATCGGTGCTCCCCACCGAGCTGCGGACCGACCTCGTGATCGTCGCCCTGGTCGTGTCGATGCTGCGCCCGGCGGTCACGACGTCGGCCAACCGTCGGATCGCCGTCGTGGCGGGTGGCGTGACCCTCGTGGCGTCCGTCCTCCCGCTCGGCACCGGGATGCTCGTCGGGACGTTCGCCGGGCTCGCCGCGGCGAGCCGGATCGCAGGAGGGGAGCGGTCATGAGCGCACCGCTGCTCCTCCTCGTGTCGGGACTCGTCGTCCTCGGCCTCCGCGCATCGTTCCTCGTCCCGGCCGGTCGCATCACGCTCCCGGTGTCGTGGCGGACGACGCTCGAGCACGCCCGGCCCGCCGTGCTGGGCGCGCTCACGGCGTCGGTCGTCGTGGGATCGAGCGGCGTCGCCTCGGTCGATCCCGTCGCCGTCGCCGTGGCCGCCATCGCCTACGTCGTCGCCGGACGTGCCGGCATGCTCACGACCGTCGCCGTCGGGTTCGCCGCCGCCGTCCTTCTCCTCCTGCTCTGAGCGATGCCCAGTGTTCCGTCGACCCCGGGACTCGACGGAACACTGACTCGGCGGAGCACCGATGTGACGGAGCAGCGTGGTGACCGGTCGGGAGGACACCCGCTGTTCCGTCGAGCCCCGGGGTCGACGGAACGATCAGGTGACGGGGTGGGTGGCGGCGGCGTTCTGGCCGACGGACAGCTCGATGGGGTGGTCCTCGCGCACCCAGGCCCCGTCGCGTCGGATGTCGAGTTGGCGGAGGTGGAGATCGATCTCGACCAGAGCGGACGCACCGGCGGCGAGCGCGACCTTGCGGAATCCGACGAGGCGTCGTGGCGGTCGCTCGACGTCGGACTCCGGAACGGAGCCGTACACCTGGACCACAGTGGAACCCGCACGATCGCCGACGTTCGCGACCGAGACGCTCACCGACTGACCCTCCGCCGCGCGTTGCGCCTCGCCCACCTCGAACGACGTGTACCCGAGTCCCCACCCGAACGGCAGATGGGCGTCGACACCGTGACGGTCGAGCCACCACTGACCGTGCAGCAGGTCGTAGGTGAACTCCGACGCGTCGGGGTCGAACGGCACGAGGTCGGACTCGTCGACCGGGATGGCGAACGGCAGCCGGCCGCCCGGCTCGGCGCCGAGCAGCACGTCGGCGAGCGCCGCGCCTCCCTCCGAGCCGGCGTACCAGCTGATCAACGTGGCCGCCGGCCGGTCGAGCCAGGGTATGACGACGGCGCTTCCGGCGACGACCGCCACGACGACGCGGTCGTGCGCTGCGCACGCCGCGACGATCAGCTCCTCGTGTTCGGGGCGGAGACGGAGCGAGCGTCGGTCCCCGCCGGCCGCCGATCCCATCCCGCCGCCCGTCGCCGGCGAGCCATCGCCCGCTCCGCCGGTCTCGCCGTCCCCGCCGTCCCCGGCCCCACCGGCGAGGAGCGCTCCGAGCCGGGCGAGCAGCTCGGGGTCGTCGGTGCCGACCACCGGGTGGTCGAGTGGTGGGACGAGCGGCCCGAGCACGTCCGCGAATCCCCCGCCGAGGTATTCGCCCTCGTCGTGCTTCGTGTACCCGACCACCACGACGGCGACATCGGCGCCGTCGGTGATCGAGACGTCGCGGTCGGAGTGCACGACGTCGACGCCCGGCAGAGCGGAGCGGAGGCCGTCGAGGGGTGACACGGGATCGGGCGTGTGGGCGACGTTGCTCGATCCACCGTCGCCGAGGCTGACCCGATCCGCCAGCTCGCCGAGGACCGCGACACGTCGGAGACCCGTGGCGTCGAGCGGGAGGAGACCGTCGTTGCGGACGAGGACCGTCGAGGCGATCGCCGCCTCGCGGGACAGAGCGCGGTGTTCGTCGCTCGCGAGCACACTCGGGTCGGGGGCGTCGGTGTAGACGTGGGCGAATCGCAAGAACGTTGCGACGACCTCGGCGACACGTCGATCGACCACCGACTCGTCGAGCCGACCGTCGGCCACGGCGTCGGTCAGCGTGATCGCTCGATGGTGCTGGAACGGCATCTCGACGTGGCAGCCGGCGGTCAGCGACGCGATCGGATCGCGGAGGCCCAGGATGCAATCGGTGATGACGAAGCCGTCCCACCCCCAGTCGTCGCGGAGGATCTCGACGAGCAGGTGCTCGCTCTCGCCGCACCAGTCGCCGTTCACCTTGTTGTACGCGTTCATGACGCTCGCCACCCCCGCCTCGGCGACTCGCCGGAAGTGGGGGAGGTAGACCTCGTGGAGCGCCCGATCGTCGACCGTGACGTCGACGCGGAACCGGGCGTTCTCCATCGAGTTGAGCGCGTAGTGCTTCATGCAGGCCATCACGTGCTCCTGCAGACCCTTGGTCAACGCTGCGGCCAACTCGCCGACGTGGTGGGGGTCCTCTCCGTACGTCTCCTGTGCGCGACCCCACGCCGGGTGCCGCAGCAGGTTCATGCACACCGCGCCGGTGTACGTGGCGCCGACCGCTCGGAGCTCTCGGCCGATCGCCTGGCCGATGCGGCGTTCGAGGCCGGGATCGAACGAGGCGCCGCGCGCCATCGACACCGGGAACGTCGTCGCCGGGCCGACGACACAGCCGCGTGGGCCGTCGACGAAGTGCAGGCCCGGGATGCCGAGCCGGTCGACCACCGCCGCCGGGAACGGCGTCGTGTTGTAGCCGCCCCGCAGCATCGAGTCGAGCCCCGGCCAGAAGGGGAGGTCGCCGTCGAGGCACCCGAGCTTCTCGTCGAGCGTCATCTCGGCGACCAAGGCCGTTGCTTCTGCGACGGCGTCCCCGCCATCCGCCACGCGAGCGACGGAGGCGGCGAAGGGGGTGGGCGTGGGCGGGTCGGTGGGCTCGCTCATGACGCCCAGTGGAGCACGCGCGGTCGCGTCAGGAGGTGGTCGACCGTCGCGCAGTGCGTATCAGCAGCGCCAGCGTGGCGAGCTCCGAGACGTACGTGGCGATGACGGCACCCCAGAGACCGAATGCGGCGATCAGTGGCAGGTTGATCGCGACGTTGAGGATCGCCGTCGACACCTGGATCCGGGCCACCTCCGACTGGTGTCCGCTGCCGAGGAGAGGCTGGGACACGAGAGTCTGCGCGGATCGAAGCAGTGGGTAGCCCGCCAGTGCGAGCACGACGGGCACCACGCCGTCGAACTCGTCGCCGAGGACGGCTCCGGCGATCGGCGAGATCGCCACGGCGAACAGGGCGCCCCCGAGGCTCAGCACGGCGAACGTGCGTCGCAGTGAGCGGGCGTACGCCAGCGACTGTTCGAGCCCGTCGTTGCCCAGGCGGAAGAACTCGCGCACCGCCCCGGCGGTGAGAGCGTGCAACGGCAGCATCGAATACTGGATGAGTCGGGCTCCGGCGGCGTACAACCCGGCGTCGACGTCGAGGCGCGCTCGGAGCAGCATGAACTGGTCGATGTTGGTCTGGACGGTGTTCGACACGGTCGTGATCGAGAATCCGGCTCCCTGACGGAGGCTCGTGTCGAGCTCGGTGCGTCGGAACGTCGGACGCCCGATCGCACGCCATGCCAGCGCGTTCACGATCACGGCGCCGATGCCGATGCACACGGCGAGCGCGAGGGCGAGGGTGCGGACCTCCGGTGTTCCGAGCACGAGGATGATCACCGCGACGACGCGCAGTGCGGCGTCGAGGATGTTGACGAACGCCACCATGCCGAAGCGGTCGAGCGCGACCCAGATGTTGCCGGGTCCCTTCACGAGTCCGGCCGAGACGTACTCGGCGACCGCGAGGGCGATGATGGCCACGAGATCGCGGCCGGGCAGCAACAGAGCGGCCACGCCGACCGTCAGCGTGAGCAGGGGGACGGCCACCACCACGTTGGCCACGAGCAACACCCCCCACGCTGCGGGGAGCTCCGCGGCATCGGCCGTGCCGCGCTTCAGGAGCACGTCCTTCGCCCCGAGAGCACCGAAGACGGCGGCCAGGTTGACGAGCGCGCCGATCCCCGCGTACACGCCGTACTCGGCGGTGCCGAGGTCGCGTGCGGCGACGAACACCACCACCGCGACCAGGGCCGACGACACGATCAGTCCGATGCCGCTCCACGCCGACCGTCGGCCCTCGGGTGACGCGCGGAGCCGAGCCCACCGGTCGGCGAGGGCGAGTCGGGCGGTGGGCACGGTGACAGTTCAGTCGATCGGCGGTCGACCGGTGCTGGATCCCGGTTCAGACCAGACGGTCGGACAGGGTGCGGGCGAGCTCGTCGGTGTGGGACGCGAGCAGGCCGTCGGGACCGTCGTGATGTCCGTCGACGTCGACGATCTCGAGCCCGGTCAGCAGATCGGCCCACGGCCCGGTCGAGCGTTGACGTGGGGTGTCGATCGCGGCGAAGTAGAGCACCGGGCCGCCCCACGAGGGTGGGGGATGCGCCTCGACGATCTCGTCGATGCGGATCGTGAGCCACGTGTTGCGGTCGGCCGCGGACAGCCGTTCGCCGGTGCGCGCGGCGCGCCGGCCCCGGATCTCGCCGAGTGCGTACTCGGCGCGGTATGCGAGCGATCGGCCGATGCGCTGAGCGACCGCGCCGACACCGCCGTCGGCATACGCCTCGCGGTAGGCCGCGCCGCGGTCGGATCGTTGCATGCCGGGCACGAGCGTGTCGATCATCGCCACGAGATCGACGATCTCGCCTCGCGCCTCGAGCCGGCGGGCGAGTTCGAGCGCGACGACACCGCCGAACGACCAACCGAGGAACCGGTAGGGACCGGTCGGGTGGGCGACGAGCAGCTCGTCGAGGTACCGATCGACGAGGGCGCCGAGGCTCTCGGGGAACTCGTCGTCGTGCCGTGCACCGGGGAGCTCGAACCCGATCACGGGGAGACGGTCGTCGAGCGCCTGCACCAGACCGTCGAACGGCACGAGGTTGCCGCCCGCGTGGGGCATCACGAGGAGCGGGGAGACCGGGCCATCGGTCGAGCGGACACGACGTCCGGGTTTCAGTTCGACCAGGAGCGAGTCGTCGGATGCGAGCCCGGGGGTCCGACGCGAATCGTCCGTGAGGTCGAGCGCGACGGCGATGGCTCGAGGCGTGCGCGCCGCGAGGAGGAGACCGATGGCGACGCGGCGCCCGACCTGCTCTTCGAGGTCGGTGGCGAGCTCGACGGCGCTGAGCGAGTCGCCCACGTCGAAGAAGTCGGTGTCGGGGCCGATGTCGTCACGACCGAGGACCGACCGGAACGCCGCGACGACCAGCTCGACGCCGGCGTCGTCGAGTCGCTGACCGTACGTCGACGAGCCGTCATCGGTGGCCGCCGCACGAACCGGGGGTCCGAGCGCATGGCGGTCGACCTTCCCGTTCGGAGTGCGTGGGAGTGCCTCGTGGATCTGGACGAACGCCGGGACCGCGTGCCCGGGCAGCGTGTCGGCGACGACTCGTCTCACGTCGTCCGGGTCGGTGTCGGACGCTGCTTCGACGTGGGCGACGAGCATCTCCGATCCGATCGCGGTCGCCGCCAACTCGACGGTGACCAGATCGGCGAACCGATCCGCTGCTCGAGGAGATCCGTCGCTGCGGTCGTCGTCGACCTCGTGGTTGCGGTCGTCGTCGCGGCTCACCGGTCCGGGGGCCGACAGGCCGGCGGCGACACGTGCGATCGCCTCGTCGGGGAGCTCTCGCAGCGCGCTGAGGACATCGCCCGGAATCCGACGCTCGGCCCGCACGATCGCGGCGGTCACGCCCGGTACCGAGGCGATGGCGGACTCGATCTCCTCGGGTTCGAGGCGGACCCCGCCGATCGACAGCTGATGATCGACCCGACCGAGGAACGTGAACACGTCGCCCTCACGACGAACGAGGTCGCCGGTGCGGTACCAGCGGTTCCCGTCCGAATCGGTCGGGAACGAGGCGGCGGTGGCGGCCTCGTCGTCGAGATACCCCCGAGTGACGCCCGGACCGGCGATCACCAGCTCGCCGGGAAGTCCCGGCGGACGCGCCCGGAGTGACCGGTCGACGACACGGAGCCGGACACCGGGGATCGGCCGGCCGATCGGGACCGGATCGTCGGTGGGTGCGACGTCGTGTGCCGACGCCCACACGGTCGCCTCGCTCGGTCCGTACTCGTTGGTGAGCTCGGCGGTCGGCAGGACGTCGTGATGGCGTCGCGCCACGGCGGGCGGGCACGCCTCCCCGGCGACGATCGCCCGTTGCAGTGAACCGAGCCGCTCGGGATCGCGGCGGAGCAGGGCGTCGTACATCGAGGGCACGGTGAGCAGGTGCGAGATCGACGCGTCGGCGGCGAGTGCGAGCAGTGCGTCGACGTCGTGGACCTCGTCGTCGGTGGGCAGCGCCAGGGCTCCGCCGACGAGCAGCGTCCAGTAGAGGCCGGCCGCCGACGAGTCGAAGCCGATGCTCGACGTCAGGAGGTAGGTCGAGGGTCGCTCGGCGTACCGGTCGAGTCGGGCCGCGGTCGATGCGATCAGCTCCCGGTGGCGGACCGGAACCCCGCGCGGTCGGCCGGTCGATCCCGACGTGAAGATCACGTAGGCGTCGTCGTCGGGTCGGGGTCGGGATCCGGGGGCCGAGTCCGACGGGGTGGCGTCGTCGAGCGCCTGCGCCACCGTCGGATCGATCGCGAGTGTGGAACCGGTGGCGTCGATCACCGCGTCGATGCGTGCGGTCGGCGAGGTCGCGTCGACCGGCACGACGCACGCACCCGACCGCAGCACACCGACGATGGCGACGATCAGGTCGATCGATCGGGGGAGGGCCACGACGACCCGGTCGCCCCGACCGACGTGCCGTTCGGCGAGCGCCCGCGCCCATCGATCGGAGCGGTCGCGCAGCTCACCCCACGAGAGGCGTTGGTCACCGCAGCGGACGGCGAGCGCCTCGGAGTCGGCGCCGTTGCCGTCGATGGCGTCGACGATCGTGTGCGTGAGGGTGGTGGCCGCGTCGGCGAGCGGGGGCCCCACGGCGTCGTCGGCCAGGAGCGTGGCGGGGATCGGCTCGTCGGAGTGGCGGGACGCCCACTCGGTCAGGATGGTGAAGGAGTCGAGGAACGCAGCGACCCGCGTCCCGTCGAACTGCGTCGTGTCCCATTCGGCCGACGCCTCGAATCCGTCGGCGACGGGTCGGACGAACATCGTCAGGGGCGCGACCGCCGTGCCGTTGTGGACGAGGTCGGACGTGACCTGGGCGTCGCCGAACGACGCGTCGAAGCTCCCGTCGACGACGAACAGGACCGAGATCGGATCGGGCTCGCGGTCACCGTTCGCCCGGCGCGCCGACACGATCTCGTGGTACGGCACGTGGCGATGGCGGAGCGCCGCGGCCAGAGCACCCTCCACCTCGGCGACGCGCTCGGCGATCGTGGCGCCACGGTCGACGGGGACGGACAGCGGCAACGTGTTGAGGAAGTACCCGATGACGTCGTCGAGGTCGGGGTGGTCGCGGACCGAGCCGGCGACGCCGATGGTGGTCGCCGCCGATGCGCTCGGGCCTGCGGGCTCCTGGAGTGCCGCCGTGTCGTACCGGTCGAGGAGATCGGCGAGACAGG
>JBCCTP010000105.1:0-11518 GCA_039198505.1 Actinomycetota bacterium
CCGGTGTTCTCGTCGGCGCCGGCCGAGATGCACACCCCCGGTGTCATCCCGCCGAACTGCACCATTTGGTTCGTCAGCTGACGCGCCGGTTCGTCACCTGACGCGCTGGTTCGTCACCTGACGCGCTGGTTCGTCAGCCGACGGACCGGGTCATCAGCGTCGCGTCACAGGGTGAGGTGACGCGACCGGTAGTCGTCGAGGTCGCCGACGGTCACAGCGAGCCGATCGGCCGTCTCGGTCGCGTCGAGTGGGCGGACGTCGATCGACCCGAGATCTGACCCGGTCACGTCGAGACCGCCGCCGTCGATCACGTCGGCGAGCGGGATCGCCGCGACGACCGACTCGCCGCGCACGCTCGACGCCACGACCCGGACGGTCTCGTCGCGATCGGCCAGGAAGAACAGGGGCACGACCGTGTCCTCGATCGACCCTGCCCCGACGGCGTGACCGGTCAGTCCCGACTCGGTCCGGAACGAGATCGTGACGTCGTCGACACCGACGACCCGCACCGACGCCGGGATCACGTCGAGCTGGCCGCGCACGTCGGCCGGCACCAGGGCCGGCAACAGCGACCGGCTGGCCGGCGAGGCGGCGTGCCAGGCGGCGTCGGCCTCCCGGCTCGCCGAGACCAGCTCGGCGTCCGTCACGCCCGCGACCGACGGATCGAGCTGCGGCGGTCGCGGTGCGTCGTCCAGGGTCGCGGGGTCGGGGAGCGGGATCGCGATCGACATCGAGTCACCCGCATCGTCGAGCCCGGAGTCCATCCCACCGCCGGCCGCGACGCTGTCGGACCCGCCGACCGTCGTCCAGTCGCCCACGATCCCGATGGCGACCAGCGCTCCGACCGGAGCGGCACCGAGGACCATCCCTGCGACGATCGCAGGAAGGCGACGGCGTGGCCGATCGGTGTGGAGCTCGCGGTGCACGCCAGGTCATCGGCGCGTCGCCGACCGTCCTGGAGTCGATCCTCGACTCACCGACCGATCGGAGATGATCGCGAGCGACCCGCCTCCTACCCTGTCGCCGTGTTCTTCAACCCGTGGTTCGAGTCGATCGCCGTCGCACAGAAGCGCGCCAAGCGGCGCCTTCCGCCCGCGGTGTACGGGGCGCTCATCGCGGGCGCCGAGGCCGGGATCACCGTCAACGACAACACGGCGGCGTTCGACGAGCTCGGTCTCCGACCGGTCACCGCCGGCCAGTCACCCACCCGCGACATGGCCACCGAGGTGATGGGCCAGCCGGTCTCGATGCCGGTCCTGATCTCGCCCACCGGCGTCCAGGCGGTGCACCCCGACGGTGAGGTCGCCGTCGCACGCGCTGCCGCCGCCCGGGGCGTGGCCATGGGTCTCAGCTCGTTCTCGTCGAAGCCGATGAACGAGGTGTTCGACGCCAACCCGCAGACCTTCTTCCAGATCTACTGGGCCGGAGACCGCGACTCGATGGTCGGACGGATGGAGCGGGCGAAGGCGGCGGGCGCCGTGGGGATGATCGTCACGCTCGACTGGTCGTTCGTGCACAGTCGCGACTGGGGCAGCCCGAGCATCCCCGAGAAGATCGACCTCACGACGATGATCGAGCAGGCGCCCGGCGCGATCATCCGTCCCCGCTGGCTCTACGACTGGCTCAAGTCGGGGTCCATCCCTCAGCTCGGAGTTCCCAACTTCCCCGTCTCGGCCGACGATCCGGTTCCCGGCTTCTTCGAGGCGTACGGCGTGTGGATGGGTACGCCACCGCCGACCTGGGACGACGTGGCGTGGCTCCGCGCCCAGTGGGACGGGCCGTTCATGGTGAAGGGGATCAGCCGCGCCGACGAGGCGAAGCGTGCGGTCGACGCGGGCGCCAGCGCGATCTCGGTCTCGACGCACGGCGGCAACAATCTCGACGGCGCTCCGGCGCCGATCCGCGTGCTCCCCGAGGTGGTCGACGCCGTCGGCGATCAGGTCGAGGTCCTGATGGACTCGGGCATCCGACGGGGCAGCGACGTGGTGAAGGCGCTGGCCCTCGGGGCGAAGGCGGTCATGATCGGCCGGGCCTACCTGTGGGGTCTCGCCGCCAACGGACAGGCGGGCGTCGAGAACGTGCTCGACGTGCTGCGCATGGGGATCGACTCGAACCTGCTCGGCATGGGCAAGGCGTCGATCCACGACCTGAGCCCCGACGACCTCGTGATCCCCGACGGGTTCTCGCCGCCTCCGCGCACCTGACGTCGCGCCGACCGGGGAGTCGTCCCCGGTGCGCGGTCTCGCCGCCGTTCCTACGGTCGGACTCGTGCCGACCGCTCGCGACTTCGACCGCCTCGCGCTGCGGTTCGACGCACATGCCGACGAACTCGGGCGCCTGCCCGCCGTCTATGCGACGTCGCTGGGCCCCGATGCGCTGATCGGTCCGCATCGTCGACTGATCGACCAGGCGTTCCAGGTGTCGAGCCTCAACCTGACGGCGTCGTCGCGTTCGATGCGCGAGCTCGCTGCCGAGTGTCGCCGACGGGCACAGGTGTGCCGTGACTTCACCGTCGAGGTCGACCTCCATCGTCGCCGTCTCGCCGATCCGGCCGTCGACCGGTTCGCGCTCCGGCACCCGAGCGCGCCGAGCTGGGCGGAGTACGGCTGGTGAGCGACGCGCAGCCGGTGAGTGGCGTCGGCGCCCTCCTCGGTGCCGCGTCACCGCGGGCGATGCGGACGACCTCGGCGTTCGTGCGCGACGCCGTCTGGGCGATCGATCGGATCGGGAGCAGCGTTCGTCTCGATGCGGTCGAGGCGGGGCTGGCCGACTGGTGGGCGCCCGTGCGGGTCATGGACGAGGTCGCCGCCGAACTCGGTCTCGCGGCCGAGCTGCTCGAACGGTCGGCCGATGCGGTCGAGACGGCCGATCGTCTTTCGCTCCGACCCGCGACCGCGGCGCAGTGGGACGGCCTCCTCGACGGCGTCAGCCGAGCCATCACCGTCGCAGCGGACACCCAGGGTGTCGCCGACGACCTCGCCCGCAGTCTCCACGACGGCGTCGGTGCCACACCGGTCGACCTCCCCGACCCCGGCCAGGTCGGCGACGGAGAGGGACACCCGACCGGCCACTTCGCCTGGATCCCACTGTGGGGCCCCGACGGTCCGTCGTCCGACGACGTCCGTCAGGGAGCGGTCGGGAACTGTGCCCTCCACGCGGCGTTCGCGGGCATCGCCGACACCGACCCACAGCTCGTCGAGCGGCTGTTCACCGACCACGGCAACGGCACGTACACCGTGCACTTCGCCGACGGGGACGTCACCGTCGACGACGAGCTCCCGATCGGACGAGGCGACTCGGGCACGGCGCGGCTCACGCACGCGCGCACCGAGCTGTCACCCGACGGCGCACTGTGGCCGGCGATCCTCGAGAAGGCGATGGCGGAACGGGCGGGTGGCGATCACGACGACCTGTGGGGCGAGCGGCCGGAGTCGGCGTTCGAGGCGCTCGGGATCCCCTCCGCCACCGTCGTCGTCAACCCGGTGTTCGCACCGGATCCGTCCGACGACAACGTCGCCGAGCAGCTCCACCGGCATCTCGACTCGGGCTCGGCGGCGGTCGCCGTGAGCGCAGGCGTGTTCGGCATGGGGTACGTCCACGGCTGGACGGTGTCGCACGTTCAGCCAGGTGGAACCGCCGACGCGACGCCCCGGGCCCCGCGATCCCATCGTGACGAGTGGGCGGACGAGGACGACGGCGAGGATGTCGAGGAGGACGACGAGATGGGGATCGACGACGCTGCTGCCGCCACGGTCACGCTGCGCAACCCCTGGGGTGTCGACGGGATCGAACCGACCGTCGACGGGCGGGTGCGGATCGTCGGCGTCGACGACCCGGTGTCGCTCGGCGGCGACGGCGCCGATCGCATCGACTGGGGTGATCCCGGCGACGGCATCGTCATGATGCCGATCGACGTGTTCACCGCCCAGTTCGACCGGGTCGAGCTGACGCAGGCCGGCGACGACTGATCCGGTCGGTGGGCGGACGCGCCTGACGACTTCTTGACGGATCGGCTGCGGCCGTGGGCGATCGGTGCGCGTGCTGCGAGGATCGTCTGGATGCGGTTGAGCGACATGACGTCCGACGACGTCCGCGACGTCGTTCGGCGCCAGCCCGACGACGGCACGCTCCGACCGCTCGTCCTCGTTCCCATCGGCTCGACCGAACAGCACGGTCCCCACCTGCCGCTCCGCACCGACACACTCATCGCCGAGGAGATCGCCGGGCGAGCGGTCAGCCAGACCGACGGTCTCGTGGTCGGACCCAGCCTGGCCGTCACGGCGTCGGGCGAACACGCGGGATTCGCAGGGACGCTCTCGATCGGCAACGACGTGCTCACCCAGGTGATCGTCGAACTCGTGCGGAGTGCCGACTGGGCGGCCGGCGTGGTCCTCGTCAACGCTCACGGCGGAAACGTCGTCGCACTCAAGCGGGCCGTCGACCAGCTGACCGGAGAACGACGCGCCGACGGCTTCCGACGTCGGGTCCTGTCGTGGGCACCTCGCTGGCCCACGCGCGCCGACGGCGGCCCGCCCGACCTCCACGCAGGACGCATCGAGACCTCGCTCATGCTCGCCATCGACCCCGGCCTCGTCCGGCTCGAACTCGCGGTCGCGGGGCCGGACACACCGCTCGACGACCTGCTCCCGGCCCTTCGCTCGAACGGCGTGCGCGAGGTGAGCCCCAACGGCGTGCTCGGCGATCCCGCCGGAGCGTCGGGCGCCGAAGGAGAACGGTTCATCAATCAGTTCGTCGACCACCTGGTCCACACCATCGAACGCTGGCGGCCGGTCGACCCCACTCCGACCGACTGACCCGGGGCTCTCCGCATCGGCCCTTGACCTCGGGTCGACCCGAGGTCGTAGGTTCCAGCGCATGCCGAGGCGCCGAGAACCGACTCCGCTGGGCAGCGCTGACTCACCGAGTTGCACGCTCGCGATCGACGACATCCCCGATCGGATCGCTCAGTGGCATCGACTGGCGTCGGCGGCGCGGACCGTCGAGACGATCGACGGCGGATCGCGCCTCGCCCTCCCGGCCGACCTGGGCGACGAGGCCGAGCGCCTCGCCGCCGCCGAGTCGGCGTGCTGTGCGTTCCTCACCGTGACCGTGAAGCGTTCGAGCGAGACGTGCGTGGTCGAGATCACGACCGAGCACGTCGCCGGGATCGAAGCGATCTCGATTCTCACGGGATCGGGCCCTGATGGCCGCGTCTGATCTCGGGTCCGACCTCGTCTCGATCGGTGCGGCTGCGCAGGCGACCGGCACGACCGTGACGACCTTGCGGCACTACGACGATCTCGGTCTGCTCCCCACGGTCACCCGGGAGAGCGGCCGCCGCCGCTTCGATGCCTCGTCGATCGGGCGGATCCGACTCGTCCGCGGAGCACGACGGCTGGGATTCACCCTCGACGAGATCGCGGCGCTCGTCGGCGGCCCGGACGACGACCGACGGCGACGACTCGACGATCAGCTGCACCGTCTCCGGGCCCGGCGCACCGAGCTCGACGCGATGATCGACGCACTCGACGAGCTCCGCACCTGCGAGTGCGGCGACATCGAGTCGTGCGGCACGGTCGCCGAACTCGGCTGACCACCTCCGACGCGGTCAGCCGCCGAGCCGGCGGTAGACGACCTCGGCCGGGCCGCGACCGAACCGGCGATGCCATGCGTTCGCCGCGGCGATCGCGACGACCCAGAACGCAGCGGCGAACGCGAGCGCGGTCCCGAGACCGGCCGGCTCGATGATTCCGAGACCGTCGACGAGGAGCCGGAACACCGCGACGTGGAGCAGGTAGATCGTGAGCGACATCTGCCCGGCTCGACCGAGGACCTCGGCGACCTGCCGACCCATGTCGAACTCGATGGCCGGCTCGGGTGCGTGACGCGCGCGCCGTGTCCGTGTCGCTCCATCCACCAACCGGAGGATGCCGATCGTGGCGACCAGCGCGGTTCCGAGCGCGCTCGCGACGTACACGGCACTGCGCGAGGAGGGATCGTCGGAGAGCATCCGCGCCTGGAACGGCGTCGTGGCCGCACCGTTCAGGATCCCGGCGGCGAAGAACAGGAACACGCCGAGCATCGCCGCACCCATCGTCCACCGCACGTCGCGGAGGTGGCGCCCCAGGACGATCCCGGCACAGAAGAACGCCAGCCAGGGCACGAGCGGGTGTGTGCCGTTGACGACGATCTCGAAGATGCGGTCCTGCCAGCTCGCGCCCGCAGGTGACGTGAGCCACGCCGTGCTCTCGCCGGCCTCGGCCTGGCGGAACAGCCACACCTGGAGCACGACCGAGGCGACGACCGCCCCGACCCCGATCGACACGATCGCGGCGTCTCGCAGTCGGAACAGGACGGCGGCGAGGACGAAGAGCGCTCCGTAGTAGATCAGGATCGTGCCGGGCCAGGTCTGCTCGATGGCCTGACCGACGATGTAGAGAACGAGACCTCTCCGCACGAACCGCCACCGCATGGCGGTGACGGCGGATCGCACATCTGCAGCAGTCTCGGCGTCGGACGGATCCGCGGTCCGCAACCTCTCGGTCATCAGCGACACGCCGATCCCGGCCACGAGCACGAACGTGGCGGCGAAGCGCGTCGCGAGCGGTCCGGTCCACGGATCGAAGAACCGCTCCAACGGGTCGGTCCCCCGCTCGGCACCGAGCAGGATCAGGTAGCCGTGGTAGTTCATCACGACCACGCCGATGAGCGCGACCGCCCGCACCACGTCGAGGCCGGCGATGCGTTCGCCGGGTGGCCGCGACCCGGTGGCCGGATCGAGCTGGGTCGTCAGAGCCATCGGTACTCGTCCACCGTGGTCATGTGGAGCGGGCGTTGAACGTCGACGTGGTCTCCGACCACCGGACAGGGCGCATCGGTCGGGACCCATGCCATCGACGTGTGCATGTGTGGCGGCTCGAGCAACGTCATCCGCGTGCGGGCGTGGTGGAACGGGCTGCGCCCGTCGGGGAGCGGGGTGACGCCGTGCGCCGTGCCCGCCCCGATCATGACGAGGTGTCCCGGCCCCGGCACGTCGACCAAGCGGTAACCCGCTCGCTCGCCCGCCTCGACCGGGCGCACGTCGATGACGTCGGCCTCGAGGTGGAGGTCGCTCTTGTCAGCGTGCCAGAGCGACGTCCCGAGTCGGAGTCGATACGAGTGGCTCGTCGGCAGCGACCGGTAGGCGTCGACCGACAGGTGACTGACCCACACCGGGATCGACGGGTCGACGTCGGCGAGGTGGCGCTCGACGTCGGCGACGCGTTCGTCGTCCGTGCCGACGAGCGGCGGATGGACCGACACCCCGGCCACGTCGAGTCCGGCGGCGCTGGCCGCCTCGATCAGCTCGACGGACCCGCCGTACCGCTGCATCGACGACGCGAGCTTGACGACGACTCGGCCGCCCCATCCGCGGAGTGCGTCGAGGTGGTCCTGACGTCCCACCGTGAGGATCGGGCGTGTCGTCGCGGGCGGCGCGAGGACGGGCGTGAGGACGACCACGTCCAGCGACGGGTGGGCATCGAGCACGTCGAGTTCGTGGACCGTCCCGACGGCGATGGTGTCGGCGAACTCGGCGGCCACGCCGGCCAGGAACGTTCGTCCGAGTCCGTAGCCGTTGCCCTTCACCACGGGGACGAGACCGTCGACGTCGCCGGCCAGTCGAGCGACGCGGCTCCGCCACGCCGATCGTCGCACGGTGAGCCGAACCGTCACGAAGCCGCACGGTACCCGTCGGGTCGCACCGGGTCCCGGCGGGCCATCGTTCCGTCGAGCCCTGGGGTCGACGGAACACCGGACGCTCAGAGGTTGAACGGGTCGGAGAACGTGTCGCAGTTGGCCGGGTTGGCCGTGTCGTAGCCGACGAGGAACCAGCGCTGCCGTTGCGCGGACGAGCCGTGGGTCCACGTCTCGGGATCGACGCGACCCTGTGTGCTCTGCTGGATTCGGTCGTCACCGACGGCGGCCGCGGCGTTCAGGGCCTCCTGGACCTCGTTCTCGGAGTCGAAGAGGTTCCGCCGCTCGGCGTCGATGGCCCACGCGCCGGCGAGACAGTCGGCCTGCAACTCGAGCGCGATCGAGTACGCGTTCGCATTCGCCGGGTCCTGCTGCTGGAGACGCCGCATGTTGGCGTTGATGCCGAGTGCGTTCTGCACGTGGTGCCCGTACTCGTGGGCCACGATGTACTGCGCGGCCAGGTCCCCCTCGGCGTCGAAGCGCGATTGCAGCTCGGCGAGGAAGTCGAGGTCGAAGTAGATCAGCTGGTCGGCCGGACAGTAGAAGGGCCCGGTCTGGGCCGAGGCCTGGCCGCACCCGGTGCTGGTGAATCCCGAGAAGAACACGGTCTGGGTGACCGGGTATTGCTGTCCGTTCGTGAGGCGGGGGAACTCGTCGATCCAGTACTCCTGCACGTCGATCGTGGCGCCGCAGAGGATCTGCTCGGCTTCGGAGCTGCAGGGGTCGTCGTCGCCGCCGGTCGTGAGTTCCGAGCCCGAGCCTCCTCCGGACGGCGAGAGACCGAGGCCACCTCCGGAACCCCCGCCGAGCAGCTGAGGGAGGATCAGCGTGGCCGCCAGCACGAGGACACCGATGAGCATCCCGCCGCCCTTGGTGCCGCACCCCCGGCCCGCGGCGCCACCGGCGAGCGCACCGCCGAGTGCGCCACCCAGACTTCCGCCGAGGCCGCCGCCTCCCGTGCCACCACCGCCGAGGGCTCCCCCGAGGATGTCACCGAGGCCGCCGCCCGAGCCGCCGCTGCGGGCGCTGCCGCCGCTCCCGCGGCGATCCTGGATCATGCGCGAGTCGCGTGACCGGATCTTCGTCATCGCGTCATCATTCCACGGAGGACCTCGACCGACCGAGAAGGCTCACCGGCCTCTCTGGGCGGGTCTCCGGAACCGGTGATCAGATGGAACGTCCCGTTCCGGCCCAGTACGGCTCTCGCAGCTGACGCTTGAGGAGCTTTCCCGCGGCGCTGCGCGGCATCTCGTGGATGACGTCGAACGATCGCGGTCGCTTGTACCCGGCGAGGTGCTGGCGAGCGAGCGCTTCGAGTTCGGCGGCCAGATCGTCGCTCCACCCGACATCGTCGACGAGTTGCACCGTCGCCTTCACCTCTTCGCCGAACTCCTCGTTGGGCACACCGAAGACCGCGACGTCGAGCACGGACGGATGCGAGATGAGCACCGCCTCGACCTCGGCCGGGTAGATGTTGACCCCGCCGGAGATGATCATGTCGATCTTCCGATCGGACAGATACAGGTACCCCGCCTCGTCGAGGTACCCGATGTCACCCATGGTCATGAAGCCCGGTTCGCTGTGCGCCTCGGCGGTCTTCTCCGGCGCGTTGAGGTACTCGAAGTCCTGCCCGACGAGCGACCGGACGTGGATCACGCCCTCCTCGTTCGGGGCCGCCGTCTCCCCCAGCGCGTTCACGACCTTGACCTCGACGATCGGCATCGAGGTCCCGACCGACCCTGGCCGCTCGACCCACTCCTCGGCCGTGATCATCGTGACGATCCCGCCTTCGGTGGCGCCGTAGTACTCGGAGATCTTCGGACCCCACCAGTCGATCATCGACCGCTTCACGTCGGGCGCGCAGGGAGCCGCGCCGTGGAGAACGGCGACGAGCGATGAGCCGTCGAACGCATCTCGTGCCGCGCTGTCGACGCGCAGGAGCCGGACGAACTGCGTCGGCACGAGATGAGTGTTGGTGACCTGGTGCTCGTCGATCATCGTGAGCGTCTGTTCGGGGATGAACTTCGCCTGCATCACGACGGTCGAACCGGCGACGAGCGGCAGGAAGCTGAACGCCCACTGCGCCGAGTGGTATTGCGGACCGCAGAGCAAGGTGCGACCGTGCGGCGGGATCCCGAGACCGTCGACCGATGACGCCATCAGCGACAGCACCTCGACCGGGGTCTCCGGTTGCCAGCTCGTGGATCGGACGCCCTTCGGTCGGCCCGTGGTGCCCGAGGTGTAGAACATGACGCCGCCGAGCATCTGTCCGTCGGGTTCGGCCGGGTCGGCGGAGGCGAGCGCCTCCTCGTACGACTGCAGCGCATCGGGCACCACCTCGTGCTCGTGCGGGGCCATCGCGAGTCGAGCGAGCGACACGCTGTCGGGTTCGATCGTCAAGGCCTCGGCCGCCAGTCCGGCATAGGCGCTCGACGCGACGAGCGCACTGGCGCCCGAGTCGGCGAGCACGTAGGCGACCTCGTCGGCGGCGAAGTGCCAGTTGATCGGGACGCAGTGCCACCCGGCGTGCATGCACGCGAGGTACACCTCCTCGATCTCCCGTCGGTTGCCGCTGAGCAGCGCCACCCGGTCGCCCGGCTGCACGCCGGCGCCGCGCAGGTGATGGATGAGGCGGTTGGTCCGCTCGTCGATCTCACTCCACGACGTGGCGCCCCACTCGTCGATCACGGCGGGGACGTCACCCCGGTCCGACTGCTGACTGGCGATCATGACCACGCGGCGACGTTACCGATCGACCGCGGCGCCGAGCTGAGCGGGGAGCGCGTGCGAGGGCTCGATCGACGAGCGTCAGGGCGTCGTCGACGGTCAGTCGACGGTCAGTCGCCGATCCGTCGAGCGCGACGGATCCCGCGCCAACCCACCGCGCCGGCGCCGATCAGTGGACCGCTGTCCGCCAGTCGTGACGGAGTGATCCTCGCTCCGCGGCTGTAGGGCAGTCGCACGTGTTCGTCGAGCTCGACCTGGGCGGAGTGGAAGAAGGTGGCAGCGAACCCGAGCGCGACGCTGCCGCCGACGACAACGAGGGAGAGGTCGAGCGCGTTGCACACCGTCGCCGCCGCCCTGCCGACCAGCGCACCGGTGTGTTGCATCAGCTCGTACGTCGGTTCGGTGGCGGGACGACCCGTGATCGACTCGATGGCGAGGCCCGACGCCTCGGCCTCGAGGCATCCCTGGGCACCGCACCCGCATCGATGCCCGCCCGGCTCGACGATCACGTGGCCGATGTGGCCGGCGTTTCCGCTCGCCCCGTCGAGCAGCTCACCGTCGAGCACGATCCCGCCACCGACCCCGGTCGAGACGGTCATGGCGCAGAAGTTGGCATGGCCCTGCGCCGCCCCGAGCCAGCCCTCGGCGAGAGCGAGCGCTTTGGCGTCGAGGTCTCCGTAGACCGGCACGCGGGTGAGCTCGTGGAGCCGAGCCCGGAGGGGGAACTCGCGCCACGCGGGGATGTTGACCGGCGACACCATCTCGACGTTGGTCGTGACCGGTCCGGCCGATCCGACCCCGACCGCGCGGATCCGCGCGCGGTGCTGTGTGCGGGCTCGTGCGGTGAGGTCGTCGATGATGCCGGCCAACGAGTCGAAGTGGCCGTCCGGCAACGCGGTCCGGCTGACCTCGACCCGCGCCCGATCGATGAGCTCACCGCGCACGGTCACGAGTCCGGCGGCGAACTTCGTACCACCGATGTCGACGGCGAGCACGACGTCCTGACGAGGCGAGGGCGGCGCAGCCACATCGGGATCTGCCTCCGGCTCTGACGATC
>JBCCTP010000106.1:0-11427 GCA_039198505.1 Actinomycetota bacterium
CCAGAACAACCACAGGCCGAGTGCCACGAGAACCGCGCCCACCGCGTAGCTCCAGCTCGGCATGTCGTAGTCGGCGAAGCCGAACACTCCGGTGAGGAGATGGACGAGCGGGACGAGCCCGCCGGCGATGCCGACGAGAGCGAGCAGCATCGACTCGCCGGTCCCCTGACGGTCGTCGGTGATCGTGTTGTCCTGCGTCTGCCGCGCGAAGGGAGCGCGGATCACAGCGACACCCGCGGCCGAGACGAACCAGATCGTCCAGCCCCATCCGTTGTCCGGTGTGCGCAGGACGAGGGCGACCACGATGGCCACGGCGACGCATCCGCCGATGACCCGCCGGACGACACCACTCCGCGACGAGTCGTGGGTGCGAGGTGCTGTCGACCCATCGTGATCCTGTTTGTCAGTCACTGACAGATCGTCGCATCTTGGCCGGTGTGGCGCAACGGGGACAGCGGATCTGCAGCGATACTCTGAGGCCGTTGGGCGGTCCGGGGGTCCCGTTCGGTCGTCGTGCAGCACGAATGGACCGAACCGCATGAAAGCACTCCGAACCCGCCATCGCATCGAGCGTGTCGCGCTCGAGCTGTTCGACCGTGACGGGTACGACAACGTGAGCGCACGTCAGGTCGCCGAGGCGGCCGGGGTGACGGAGCGGACCTTCTTCCGCCACTTCGCCACGAAGCTGGAGCCGCTGATGGGCAACCCCGATCAGCGGATCGAGTACTTCACCGATCTGCTCCGGCAGCAGCCGCTCCACCTCGATCCTCTCGAGGCGGTCCTGGCCACGATCGCCCACGAGGAGGCCGAGTATCCGCCGACCCCCGAGGATTTGATGCGCCGCCGGATCGTCCTGGCCACGCCGTCGTTGCTGCCCGAGATCCAGGCGTTCGAGCGGGCGATCGAGCGGGGTTTCGTCGAATGGCTGGCCGAGCGGACCGGACGATCCGTCGACGACTTCGAGATCGCGGTCGTGGCGAGCATCCTCGTGGTGACGCGACGCAACGTCTTCGAGGCGTGGTCGAGCTCGGGCGGGTCCGAGACGCTGCTGTCGCTGTCGCGACGAGCACTCGCCACGCTCGATCTCCACCTCGACCCGGCGACTGCCGGCGACGCGGCCGGCCAGGAGGGCGACCAGGGTGTTGGCCGGGACGGTGATGCGAGCGACGACGGCGAAGGGTGAACGAGTCGATTGACTTTTCGTCAGTCACTGTCATAGCGTGAGGCCCGCTGTACATCTCGAGGTGAGGTGGCAGAACCCTCCCGATGTCCCCGTCGTCTCGATCGAGCCAGTCGCCGCCCGCCGAGATCGGCGTCGACGCGGTGTCCGACCCCGACGCCGGTGCGGATCCGGGGACCGACGACCCGGCTCTGTGGAGCGTCATCGCTCCGGTGCGTCGCGAGATCCGCATGGCGATGGCCCTCGCCGTGGTCGGTGGGATCGCGTGGATCGCATCGATCCTGCTCATCCTTCCGATCGCGCGTGAGCTCACGGACGACTCTCCCGACACCGGGAGACTGTGGTGGCTCGTCGCCGCCGGCCTCGCCGCGGTGCTCCTCGCGTTCCTGAGCCGCTCGTTCTCGTTCCGTGCCTCCCACCTCGGCGCATTCCGACTGGAGCAGTTGCTGCGGACCGAGCTGACCGACCACCTCGCCGAGGTCCCGCTCGGGTACGTGGTGACCGAGGGGTCCGGCACGCTCAAGAAGATCGTCCTCGACGACGTCCGTTCGCTCCACGCGTTCGTCGCCGACAGCACACCGCTGTTCGCACGTGCGATCGCAGCTCCGCTCCTGGGCCTCGTCGCGATGTTCGTCCTCGACTGGAGGCTCGCGCTCCTGTCGCTGGCGATCGTCCCGCTCGGCATGGTCGCGATGTTCTTCGCCTTCCGGGATTACGAGGACGGCCGCCGCGAGGTCGACGCCGCCAACGAACGGATGAACACCATCGTCAACGAATACGTGCAGGGCATGCACGTGGTCCGGTTGTTCGACGACGGATCCGAGTCGTATCGGCGGTACCGGACCGCGCTCGACGAGACCACGCGAACGCTCAAGGAGTGGAACGAGAAGTCGCAGGGAGGTGTGTACGTGGCACGGACGCTGTTCGCCGCGCTCCCGACCGTGCTCATCCTCCTCGCCGTGGGGATCCCGATGTACCGCAGCGGTCGCGTCGACTTCCCGATGCTCGCCACGTTCCTCGCGCTCGGGCCGACGGTGATCGAGTCGGTCCTCCCGCTCGTCTGGTTGCAACAGCCCATCGTCCGGGCGAGCGCATCGGTGAAGCGGATCGAGCGGCTCCGAGCGGTGGACCGACAGCCGCGGCCGGAGTCGGGACGTGCGCCGGTCGATGGATCAGTCGAGTTCCGCGACGTGAGCTTCCGCTACGACGGCCGCGCCGATGACGCGCTCTCGGGCGTCAGCATCACCATGGAGGAGGGAACCGTCACGGCGCTGGTCGGACGATCCGGGGCCGGCAAGAGCACCGTCGCCCAGTTGATCCCGAGGTTCTGGGACGCCGACGCCGGCGCCGTCCTCGTCGGCGGTGTCGATGTGCGGGAGATGACCCCGGAGCAGCTGATGGGCTCGGTGTCGTTCGTGTTCCAGTCGCCGTTCCTGCTCGACGACACGATCGCAGGGAACATCCGATTGGGCGATCCCGACGCCACCGACGCAGAGGTCGAAGCGGCCGCTCGCGCCGCGCAGGCACACGAGTTCATCGTCGCCGACCTCCCCGACGGGTACGACTCGATCGTCGGTGAACGCGGCTCGAGTCTGTCGGGCGGGCAGCGCCAGCGCATCACGATCGCTCGGGCGATCCTGCAGGACAACCCGATCATCGTGTTGGACGAAGCCACGGCGTTCGCCGATCCGGACAACGAGTTCAAGATCCACGAGGCGCTCGCCGAACTGGCGCGCGGCAAGACGCTCATCGTGGTCGCTCACCGCCTCTCGACGATCACCGACGCCCATCAGATCGTGGTCCTCGACGAGGGCTGCGTCGTCGAGTGCGGTCGCCACACCGACCTGGTGGCCCAGGAAGGGCGGTACGCGCGGATGTGGTCGCAGTTCCATGACGCACAGGAGTGGCGGCTGCGGTCCGCTCGTGGCGACGTCCTCGACGAGGTGGGCGCGGAGGCGTCGACGTGATCACGACGTTCCGACAGCTGATCGACGCGTGCGGTTCGAAGGCCGACCTCATGCGTCGCTCACTCGTGTTGTCGTTTCTCTCCGCCATCACCCAGGGCCTGGCCTACGCGCTGTTGTTCCCGCTGTTCCGCGCGCTCGTCGACGACTCCGACGACGTGTGGCGGTACTTCGCCGCCTTGGTCGGTCTGATCGTGATCGATGCGGCGCTGCGTTTCGCCGAGACCCGATTGGTCACGCGGATGTACATCGAGGTGGCGTTCGAGACGCGTGCCGACCTGGGTCAGCAACTCAAGCGCATGCCGCTCGAGACCCTCGCGAAGCGCACGACCGGCGACCTCAACCACGTGCTCGTCGGCAACGTCAACGACGTCGTCGCCATCGCCGGCGGGATGTTCAGCGTGTTGATCAACATCATCGTGGCGCCCTCGGTCACCGTGGCGGCGACGTTCTTCGTCGATTGGCGGCTGGCGCTCGCCATGCTCGTCCTGTTCCCGCTCGCGCTCCCGCTCTACCGCCTCATCCGTCGGCAAGGTGCGCGGGACACGCGACTCACCACCGAGGCGCACGCAGACACCGCCTCGCACCTCGTCGAGTACGTCCAGGGACTCCCCGTGCTGAGGGCGACCCGGCAGGTCGGCGCTCGGGCGGAGCGGCTCCAGAGCTCGCTCCGCCGCCTGCGGGACGCACAGCGGGAGGGTGTGGAGATCGGCACGATTCCGAGCGTCTTGATGGCCGCTCTCGTGCAGCTCGGCATCGTCGTGATCGCCGCTGTCGCCGTCGGTCTCACGCTCGACGACCGTCTCGATGCCGCTGCGGCAGTGGCCGTCATCGTGATCGCGATCCGTTTCAGTGAGCCGCTCGCGATGTTCGCCAACATGTCGGTGATGTTCGACTTCATGCAGGCTGCGGTCGAACGAATCAGCGAGATCCTCTCGGTACCACCGCTGCCGACCGGCGTCGGCGGCCACGAGCCGGCGGGCGCGCAGGTCGAGTTCCGCGACGTGACCTTCGCCTACGACGGGTCCGACGACGTGCTGCACGACGTCTCCTTCCAGGTCCCCGAACGCAGCCTCACGGCGTTCGTCGGGACGTCGGGGAGTGGGAAGACCACCGTCGCCCGGCTGCTCACCCGCTTCGCCGACCCCCGCCACGGCGTGATCACGGTCGGTGGGGTCGACGTGCGCGACCTCGCTCAGGAGCGGCTCATGAACGAGTTCTCGGTGGTGTTCCAGGACGTGTACCTCTTCGACGACACGATCGCCGAGAACCTGCGGCTCGCGAAGCCCGCTGCGTCGGACGCCGAGCTGGTCGCCGCGGCGAGGGCGGCGAACTGCCACGACTTCATCAGCGCACTGCCGCAGGGATACGAGACCACCGTCGGCGAGATCGGTGGGGCCCTCTCCGGTGGCGAACGTCAGCGGATCTCGATCGCCCGAGCGGTTCTCAAGGACGCACCGGTCGTGATCCTCGACGAGCCGACGTCGGCGCTCGACACCGAGAGCGAGGCGGCGGTCCAGCGAGCGATCGACGCACTCGTCGCCGACAAGACCGTGATCGTCATCGCCCACCGCCTGTCGACCATCGTCGCCGCCGACCAGATCATCGTGCTCGAAGCCGGCCGGATCGTCGAGCGCGGCGACCACGACCGGCTCCTCGGCGAAGACGGTCGCTACGCGCAGATGTGGCATGCCCAGCAGTCGACGCGTCACTGGCAGATCGTCTCCGCATGACGACGACGGCGCGCGGACGCGTCGACGGATCCGACCGAACCCGCCCCGCACCACCCACCACACCGCTCGCGAGCCCGACCCATCCAACGACCCATCCCCCGATCCACCACGAGGACACACGACGATGACTTCCCGCACCTCCCGCACCTCCCGCACCTCTCGCAGCTCCCGCGGATCCCGCACCTCCCGCGGATCCCGCACCTCCCGCACCTCCCGCCTGACCGCCGGGCTCCTCGTGATCGGCGTCGTCGTCGCAGCCTGTGGGAGCGACGACGCAGCGGAGGACTCGATCGACTCGGCGACCGAGGCGGCCAGCCAGGCGGAGCAGACCGAGCCCGAGTCGACCGCTGCGGATGAACCCGCCGCCGACGACGCCACCGGGTCGTCCACCGACGGCGCCGAACCCGAGACCGCCGACGCCGATGCCACGGTCGACGAGGCGGGCGAGGAGCCCACGGATGAGGCCGAGGCTCCGAGTGACGCACCCGACGACGAGTTGCGCGTGGTGCAGACGTCATTCGGTGAGGTCGAGGTGCCGGCGAACCCCGAGCGCATCGTGGCGCTCGACGCGGTCGCTGCGATGAACCTGATCTCGGTCGGGGTCGAGCCGACCACCGTGTTCGACATCAACGGCGCCGAGGCGGTCCGCAACGTCCTCACCGAGCGTGGGATCGCACTCCGGTCCGATCTCGGCGACGGCTTCAGCGAGCTGAACTACGAGGCGGTCGCGGTCGAGGATCCGGATCTCATCATCATCGTCGCGGTCGACGGCTTCGAGAACTTGACGGGTCCGCTCGCCGAGATCGCCCCGACCATCGTCATGCCGTTCTTCGGCACGTGGGACGAAGCAATGCGCGACACCGGTGCCATCTTCGGGCGCGATGCCGAGGCGGAGGCCGTGATCGCCGGCCTGGAGCAACGCTTCGCCGAGGTGGGCGAGACGGTCGCCGCGGATCCGTATTCGCTGTCGATCCTCGGATCGGGTCTCGGATTCCTCCTGGCGATGTCACCGGACGCAGCGATCTCCATGACCGCCGAAGACGTCGGGGTCACACGCCCTGATGCGCAGGTCGGGGACATCGAACCGTTCATGGGTCAACCGGCGTTCCAGGTGTCGGAGGAACTCATCACCGACCACGACGCCGATGTCGTCGCCGTGCTCGACGGTCAGTTCTACGACTCGGCTGCCGTGCGGTCGATCCCGACCTTCGACAACCTGGGCGCGGCTCAGGCGGGCAACGTGTTCGACGTCGACGGTGACATGTGGTTCACCGGTCATCCGTTCGCCGTGTTCTGGCAGCTCGCCGACCTCGAATCGCTCGCGCTCGGAGGTGGGGCCGAGGGGATCGGCACGGTCGACGACAGCCTCGACCGGTGGGGTGACTACCTCGCCCTCGCCGGCGCGTGACCCACGTGCTCCGGGGCTTCGTGAGAACTGCGGCGCTGGGCGCACTGGTCGTCGCAGCCGGGTGCGGTTCGGACGGAGGCGACGGGTCCGCCGATCAGGACGAGATCGTCGCGACGCTGACCATCGTCGCGACCGACGTGGCGTACGACGCCGAGTCGTACGAGGTGCCCGCCGGGACCGTCGACATCACGTTGATCCAGGAGGGCCTGATCCCTCACACGGTCGCGATCGAGGATCAGGACGGTGGTACACTCGATCTGCTGCTCACCGTCAATGCCGATCAGTCGGAGGAGACTGCCACGATCGACCTCGCTCCGGGCACCTACGTCCTGTGGTGCACGATCCCGGGACACCGCTCTCTCGGCCAGGAAGCCACTCTCACCGTGTCGTGACAGCCGCCGGACCCGCGCCACCCGAACGCGCGCCACCGAGGTCCGCACCACCCCTGGGTGACGGCCAAACCGGCGGTCGGCGAGACTGGCCCGATGTCGATCGAGCCGTTCTCGCAGGTCCGGCCTGCCGACGGAGATCGACACGCATGGTGGGTTCTCGCCTCCCTGGTTCCTCCGCCTGCCGGTGGCGTGGCGTTCCGGGTCCCGGCCGGATTCGACGACATCGTGCGGATCCATCATCCGCTCCACGGCGACGAGACGTGGGGGTCCATCGATGCCGTGCGCGACCTTCGTCGGGAGTCGACGCTGCCGTCCCCGCTCCCCGACGAGCTCGTTGCGGTCGAGGGCGAACTCGACGATGTGTCGGTCGACGCGCTCGTTCCGGCTCTCCGCCGAGCGACGGACACACCGGATCTCGTTCACTTCGCTCAGTGGACGGGGTGGGGCGACCTCCACCGCGGCTCCCAGACGACCACCGTGTACTCGCCCGACCTCGAGCAGTGGGAGGTCGATCGTCAGACCGCCCGTCGCGCTGCGTCGGCCGAGATCGTGTACTCCTTCGTCGAGAGTTGCCCGCAGGTCGAGTGGTGGGGAGGTCGGACGATGTTCCTCTTCGACGGCCCCGTCGACGCGGTCGCCACGGTCGGCGTTGGATCGATCTTCGACCCGGGCCGGCTCCGCCGACGATGCCCGCAGTGGTGGTGGCCAGGGGATCGAAGCTGGTTCGTGGCGACCGAGATCGACGACCCGTGCACCTACGTCGCGGGTGACGAGCGTCTGATCAGCGACGTGGAGAGCCTCGGTCTGGACACCGTGCGCGTCCGGGCGACCGATCGTTGGTGATCGCAGGGCGAGATCGCGTCAGGACGCCGGGCGGGGTGGGCGCTTCGGCAGGGACGCCGGTGTGGCGCCGGAAGGCTTGACCAGATCGGAGGCGTCGGGGCCGCGTGCGGCCTCGTTCTCCTTCGAGATCTGGCTGTACACCTCTTCGCGGTGGACGGCGATGTGTCGCGGGGCATCGACGCCGATGCGGACCTGATCGCCGGATGCCTCGATCACCGTGACGACGATGTCGTCGGCGATGACGATGCTCTGCCCCTTCTTGCGGGTCAGGATGAGCATCAGGAGGCCTCGACCGACGCGGATTCGTCGGGCTTGGTCTCGGCCAGCGGGGCGCGGACGGGCCAGTCACCCTCCTCGAGGATGATCTGCTTGCCGACGCGGCGGTTCTGATCGATGACGACGGGCGCCCGCAGGTTGGTGGTGAGCAGCGCCTGCTCGCCGTCGCGGCGGACGGTCACGATGACGAGCACGCAGATGTCGTCGGGCTCGCTCTCACCGAACACATCGTCGTCGAGGTCGGCGTCGATGTCGTAGTCCGGATAGGCCGACCACGGCACCGCCGTGAGGAAGGCGAGATCGGGATCGACCACGTCCTGGAGCCAGAACAGGGTCGGATGGTCGGCCTCGTTCTCGAGCCCGAGCAGGTCTCCGCCCGCCATCACGAGCATCTCGCGCTTCCCGGCGAAGCCGGGGATGCCGTCGGGGAAGACGACGAGGTCTTCGGGCCGCGCCTCGATCGTGCCGAAGCGGGTGGTCTCGACGTGCATTCTCTGGAACCTCCTGGGCCGTGAGTATCGCGTTCGGAGAGCCTGCACGACAACGATCCATCTCTCCG
This sequence comes from Actinomycetota bacterium, assembly GCA_039198505.1. Classification (GTDB taxonomy): domain Bacteria; phylum Actinomycetota; class Acidimicrobiia; order Acidimicrobiales; family Ilumatobacteraceae; genus Ilumatobacter_A. Next base: position 8,356 of record JBCCTP010000106.1, read on the forward strand.
GACAGTCGTGATCGTCCGGCGAAACCGCCAGGGCGCACTGAGCCTTCGGGCATCGAGATCACGACGAGAACACCGAGAGAGTCGGCACCGGATGAAGGATTCACGCCTCGCGCAGGTCGGGTTCCCGGCCATCGTCGTGCTCGTCGTGACGGTCATGGTGCTGCCCCTCCCCACGGGCCTCCTCGACCTGTTGATCGTGGCGAACATCTCGACCGCGGTGCTGATCCTGCTCGTCGCGACCAACGTCAACCGGGCGCTCGACTTCTCGTCGTTCCCCTCGTTGTTGCTGGTCGTGACGCTGATCCGCATCGGGCTGAACGTGTCGACGTCGCGCGCCATCCTGTCGACCGGTGATGCCGGTCAGGTGATCGAGACCTTCGGATCCTTCGTGGTCGGAGGCAGCATCATCGTCGGCTTCGTCATCTTCCTCATCATCACGCTCGTCCAGTTCGTCGTGATCTCCAACGGCTCGAGCCGCGTCGCCGAGGTGGGCGCCCGCTTCACCCTCGACGCCCTTCCCGGCAAGCAGATGGCGATCGACGCCGACCTCAACGCGGGAATCCTCACCGACGAGGAGGCCAAGGCCCGTCGCGAAGACGTCGCTGCCGAGGCCGACTTCTACGGAGCGATGGACGGCGCCTCGAAGTTCGTGAAGGGCGACGCGATCGCCGGACTCGTCATCACGCTGGTCAACCTGATCGGCGGGCTCGTCGTCGGCATGGTCCAGCAGGGGATGAGCGTCAACGAGGCGGTCGCCACGTACAGCCTCCTCACCGTCGGCGACGGGTTGGTCGCCCAGATCCCTGCTCTGCTCGTCTCGATTTCGTCGGGCCTGATCGTCACCCGGTCGGCCGGCGAGACCGGCGACCTCGGATCGGACGTCCTCGGCCAGTTCGCCCGGCAGGGCAGTGCCATCCGTTCGGGCGGGGCGATCATCCTGCTGATGATGTTCGTGCCCGGCCTGCCGACCGTGCCGTTCCTCGTCATCGGCCTCGGGTTGGTCGTCGTCGGCCAGCGTCTGATGAACCGCCCCGAGCCGGTTCCGGAGCCGATCGTGGAACCGGTCGACGAGCCCACCGAGCCGCCCACCGCTCAGGACATCGCCACCGAGTCGCGCGTCGAGCCGCTCGAGCTCGACCTCGCCTACGACATGATCGAGCTCGTCGATCCGAACCAGGGGGGCGACCTCCTCGACCGCGTGGGCGCACTCCGCCGCAAGATCGCCGGCGAGCTCGGTTTCGTGATGCCGGCGATCCGCACACGCGACGACGTCGGGCTCCAGCCGAACAGTTACGTGCTCCGCGTGCACGGTGTGGAGATCGGGCGGGGGACCGCACCTCCCGGTCAGATCCTCGTGATCGGCGACGACACGAGCATGTTCCCCGGCGACGTGATCGTCGAGCCGGTGTTCGGCCTCGACGCGAAGTGGGTGCCCGTCGAGCTGCGCAACGCCGCCGAGCAGATGGGCCACACCGTGGTCGACCGCTCGGCGCTCGTCGTGACCCACCTCGCCGAGATCGTCCGACGCCAGGCCGGCACGCTCCTGTCCCGCACCGACGTCGCGGCGCTCCTCGAGAGCGTCGCCGAGTCCGATCCGCCGGTGATCGAGGACCTCACGGCGGCCAACGTGACCAACGGCGAGGTTCAGTCGGTCCTCGCCGCGCTCCTCGACGACGGCGTCTCGATCCGCGACCTCGTCCGCATCGTCGAGACGATCTCCGACCGCGCCCGCATCAACCGCAGCACCGACAGCCTCGTCGCCGCCGTCCGTGAGACCCTCGGACCGGCCCTCTCGTCGAACCTCGCGGTCGACGGTCAGCTCGACGTGGTGACGATCGCTCCCGCGTTCGAGAGCGCCCTCGCCAACGCGCTCGACGTGACCGAGACCGGCTCGGTGCTCCGTCTGACGCCCGACCTGCACGACCACCTCGGCACTGAACTGCGTCGAGTCGTCGGCACCCACGTCGGTCGGCCCCGGACACCCGTGCTCGTGTGCTCGCCCGGACTCCGTCCGGCCCTCGCCCGCACCGTCCAGATGCTCGGCACCGGGACGACCGTGATCTCGTACCAGGAGATCGGCGAACACCTCCAGATCGATCTGATCGACACGCTCTCGGACCCGCCCCTCGCAGGTCTCGCCCCCGCTCCATCGCCCGCGGCGCCCGCCGCCGGACAGCCGGGGGCCGCACCACGTCCACCGACCGCGTCCACCGCCACCTCACCCGCCACTCCCGCCGGAGGAATGACCGATGACCGACTTGCACACACCGTCTGATCGTGCCGACACCGCCGGGTCCGATCCGGCGGCACCCGACGCAGCCGACCACCGCACGTTCCGTGCGGCGACCCTCGACGAGGCCGTCGCCGCTGCTCGGTCGGAGTTGGGTCCCGAGGTCGAACTGGTCGAGGCGCATCGGGTCCGCCGCGGTGGACTCGGTGGATTCTTCGCCACCGACCTCGGTGTCGAGATCGTCGCGGCTCCGAGTCGTCGGCGACCGTCGGCGACCCGCCCTGCGTCGGCGCCCAGCGCTCCAGCGTCAGCAGCCGGTGCATCCGCCGCCTCACTCGCCGGAACCCCGCCGCCTCCGCCGACCCGGGCCGAGCGCGAGGAGCCGCGGATCGCAACCGGCCTCGACCGACTGATCGAGCGAGTCGAGGCGGCCGAGACCGGCGGCGGCGACACCACCTCACGCGATGCGTTGGCGGGGGCGATCGCCGACGCCATCGCCGGGTCGCACCCCTTCGACGAACAGATGCGCAACGAACAGATGCGCAACGAACCCGGCGTGTCCGAGCCGACTCCGGCGTCGCGTCCGACCCGCCCGGCCCCGTCGACGACGCCGATCGCCGACCAGCTCGCAGCCACGATCGCCGACGCCGTCGTGATCCCGCCGCTCGTCGATCCCTTGACGACGCTCGACGACGAACTGGCACAGGCGACCACTCCGTCGCCCCGATCGACGATCGAAGAACTCGACGACGAGCTCGCTCGCCACACGGCCCCCGTGGCCGAGATGCCGATCACCGACGCCTCGATCATCGACGACGGCTTCGCCGCGCCGACCGGTGCAC
>JBCCTP010000107.1:0-11404 GCA_039198505.1 Actinomycetota bacterium
GCGGCGTAGTCGGTCTGGCCCTGGTTGCCGAAGCGACCGGCGACCGACGAGAACACCACGGTCGCGCCGATCGGCATGTCCTGTGCGGCGTGGAACACGTTGAACCATCCGTCGCTCTTCACGTCGAACACGAGGTCGAACTCGCGCTGTTCCTTGTCGGGGAGGTTGCGGCTGATCTCGAGGCCCGCAGCGTGCAGGAGGACGTCGACGCGGCCGTCCTGCTCGCGGACCTTCTCCATCGCGGCGGCGACTGCCTCGGCGTCGGTGAGATCGACCGAGTGGTACCGGGCGGTGCCGCCGGCGGTCTCGACCGCCTGGATCGCAGCGAGTGCGGCGTCGAGACGTTCGTAGCGGCTCAGCTCCTTCTCGATCTTCACCGGCGTCGGGTGGTCGCCGGCGGCCTTCATCCGCTCCGCGATCGTGACCTTGAGCCCGTTGCGGTCGCCGCGGAACGCTTCGAGGTCGGGGTCGTGTCGGTCGGGTTCGGGCGTGAGGTCGAGGAGGTGGAAGGTGCCGCCGGACGCCTCGGCGAGGTCGGCCGTGATCGCCGACACGATGCTGCCGGCGGCTCCGGTGACCACGACCACTGCGTCGGGTCCGAGCGGGCCGGGCTCCGTCGAGTCGTCGCCGTCGCCCTCACCTCCTGCTCGGGTGGGGAACGGGACCTCGACGAACGCCACGCCGAGCCGTCGGTCGTCGATGCGACCGATCTCGACGCATCCGGGATCGACGAGCAGTTCCTCGATGAGTTGCTCGGCGATCGCCTTCGTCTTCCGGCTCTCGGGCAGGTCGACCGCCTTGACGATCGCGTCGGGTCGTTCCTTCCGGTACGACTTCGTGAACCCCACGACGGGGCCGCCGAGCGGGTTCGTCGCGCCGTCGGCGTCGTAGCCGTGCGATCCACCGAGTCTCGTCGCCGAGACGAGGAACGGGCTCGCCTCGTGCAGGTGGCGCATGATGACGGCGAGCGCCTTCACCCGACGCCGCAGCGATTCGCGCCAGCGGTCGAGGTCGTAGTCGGCCAGGTCCCCGTCGGCATCGAGAGCGGGCAGCCAGAACACGCCGGTGATCGGCTCCTCCTCGTGCCAGGCGGCGACCTGTGCGAGGAGCTCGTCGGTCGGCGTTCCTGGTTCGAGCGTGAGGGCGGTGGCGCCTCGCTTGGCGAGCAGCTTGGTGAGCGCCTCACCGACCCCGCCCTCGTCGAGCATCACGACCACCCGAGCGCCGTCGAGCTCGACGCCGGTCGGAAGACACGCAGACGCGTCGGGACGCAGCGACGGGATCGGAACCCGACGAGGGAGGGCGTCGACGGCGTCGAGGTCGCCCCTCACCATGACGGGTGCGACGTCGGGGCCGGTCTCCGTCGCCGATGCGCTCGCCGTCTCCGCCGTCGGCGCGTCCTCTGCGGGCGCCGCGAGTCCGGCGCGGTCGCGGATCCAGTTGGTGACGTGGGTGAGGGTGGGGAAGTCGCGGAGCTGCAGGTTGTCGTCGCGTTCGACGTCGTAGTGGGTGCGGACGGCGGCGAAGACTTCGGCTTGTTTGACGGTGTCGACACCGAGGTCGGCTTCCAAGTCGAGGTCGGGTTCCAAGAGGTCGGGTGGGTAGCCGGTCATCTCGGCGACGATCCCCGTCACCACCTCCAACACCTCATCGACGAGAGCCACGGTCGGTGCCGCCGCTGCCGCAGGTGCGGCCACAGGGGGCGGGGCAGCGGCGGGCGCAGCAGCGGCCGGTGCCACAGCTGCGGCGGGTGTCGCAGGAGCCGCCACGGCGGGTGCGGCCGCAGGTGCCACGCCGTTCGGGGCATCGGTGAGGACGATCTGGCCGTCGTAGGGGACGGGGATGGTCGAGACGTGCGTCGACGAGGACGGGGCTCCCACGTCGACGATGCGTAGCCTCCGGTGGTCGACTTCGAGCAGCGCCCCGTCATGGCCGGCGACCGAATCGAGCCAGCGCTGCCAGGCGGCAGCGTTGGCGATGCGGTACTCGAAGCCCAGAGCGTCGGGCGCACGACGCTGGCCGTCGGCGAGCGGCGTCCACCGCAGGAGTGCCATCGCGATCTGGGAGCCGAAACCCGCAGCCAGCCGCAACGCGTACCGGACGGGGTGTGGCCCGCCGCGCGACAGATTGAGGTCGCCGAGCTCGGGGTCGGGTTCGCGGTAGTTCGGGACGGGCGGCACGATGCCGGTCTCCAGCGCCTTCACCGCGACGACGTCCTCGATCCCCGCACCCATCGCGTGGCCGGTGAAACCCTTCGTGTTCGTGATCACGACCTGACCTGCGCCGGAGCCGAACACCTCCCGGAGCGCGTTGATCTCCGCGGAGGCCGATCCGCCACGGGCCGGCGTGTAGGTCTCGTGGGACACGAACATCGCCTGCGGTGCGATCGCCGCCCGGGCGACCCCGCGAGCCTCGGCCTGGCGGATCACCGTCTCCATCACGGCGCCGATGTGCTCGACGTCGAGGCGGGTTCCGTGGAACGCCGAGTTGGCGGTCACGGCGCCGAGCACCTCGCAGATCGGCTGCAGCCCGCGTTCGCGGGCGGCCTCGGCGGACTCGACGACGAACGCCGCCGCCCCCATGCCGACGATCATCCCGTGACGTCGACGGTCGAACGGCGTCGCCGCGTCCTCGACGTTCTCGTCGGTGGCGGCGGCACCGCTCGCGAGGAAGCCGCCGGTCACCCAGGGCAGGAGCGAGTCGTCCGTCGGGTTGTCGGCGGAGACGACCACGACCCGCCGACACCTGCCGGCCCGGATCCAGTCCTCTGCCACGGCGATCGCCTGCGTCGTCGAGGCACACGCCGCGTTGATCTGCGTGTTCGGGCCGCGTGCACCGATGAGCTCGGCGAACTGCGAGTGGCCCATCGACAGGACGCGGAACAGGAATCGACGATCGAAGTGGTACGGGTTGGCCTCGATGTCGGCGCGCAGGCCGGCGATCAGCTGGTCGATCTCGGATGCGGCCGACTCGCTGCCGTTCATCCGCGATCGCACACCTTCGAGTGCGAGGAGGTGCTCGCGACGTGAGCGGTCCGCGACGTACGCCTCGAGGTCCTCGGCGAACCGGTCGTACCCCGGGAACGCGCTCGCGAAGATCACGCCCGTGTCGTCGCGGAGCGAGTCGGGCAGACCCCAGCGATCGGGGAGCTGCGTGTCGAGCGTGGTGGTCTTGTAGCGCATCACCAGCGGGATGCCGGCGTCGCGGAGCGCGTCGAAACCGGCTCCGACGGCGAGTCGGGTCGTGCCGTCGAAGGCCTCGTCGCGCGCCGTCTCGACCGCGAACTGCTCGACGAGATCGATCGGAGCGTGGCGCCCGGCGAGCTTGATGACGTCGGCCGGGTCATCGATCGTCTCGAAGCTCCCACCGCCACCCTCACTCTTGACGAGGCGCGTGATCCGCATGTCGGCGAGCCGTCGACGCTCCTCGGCGGTGGTGGACCCGATGAACTGCTGACCGGCGAGGATCTTGGCGATGTTGGCGTCGTCGAAGACCTGATCGACGCCGGGGAGACCGAGCGCTGCGCCCGTGATCACGACGGGTTCACCGCCGATCCGACCGACCGAGTCGCCGATGGAGGTGGGCGTCGGCGCCGGGGACGGGGCGGCCGCCGGCGGCTCGGCCCCGTAGATGCGGAGCCCCTCCTCGATGACCCCGGCGAACAGCTGCCCGAGCTGCATGATCCGGTCGTCCGGCCCGTCGGCCGACATCGCAGGGACGGTCGTCGGTCCGGCGCTCGGCTCGGCGGCGTGAGACGGGGTGGCGATGACGGGAGTCGTCACCGCCGCCGGTTCCGGTCGAGGTTCGTCGAAGCCGAGACCCGAGGCCCACAGTCCGCAGAGCGCCTGATTGATCGAGGCGGCGTCGCCGAACTTCGGGTGGTTCGTGAAGAGCGCGAGGACGTCGTCGTGGTCGCCGAGCACGTCCTCGACGAAGCCGTGCAGTGCTCGTTTCGGTCCGACCTCGACGAAGACGCGGGCCCCCGCCTCGTAGAGGGTGTGCAGGCCCTTCACGAACTGCACCGGTGAGGCGACCTGCTGGCTGAGGTAGTCGAGCATCGTGTCGGTGGTGGCGTCCGCCGGGTAGAAATCGCCGGTGACGTTCGCGACGAGCGGGAGCGTCGGCGGCTTCACGTCGAGCCGCCGGAGCGCGGTGGTCAGCGGCGCCGAGGCCGGGGCGACGATCGACGTGTGGAATGCGTGGCTCACCGGGATGCGGACCGCCTGCATACCCGCCTCGGTGAACGCATCGATCGCTGCGAGCACGGCGTCGGTCGCACCGCCGACGACCGCCTGGTTGTTCGAGTTGATGTTCGCGATCACGGCGTAGCCCGGCGTCGCGTCGACGATGCGCTCGATCTCGGTGAGTGGGCCGAACACGGCGGCCATCGCGCCGTTGTCCTCGACGGACAGGCGGGCCATCTCGGTCCCGCGTGCGCTGACCGCTTCGAGGGCGGCATCGAAGGTGAGCGAACCGGCGGCGACGAGTGCGCCGTACTCGCCGAGGCTGTGCCCCATCACCATGTCGGGTCGGACGCCGTAGGCCTCGAGGAGACGGCTGATGCTCAAGTCGGTGGCCAGCACCGCCGGTTGGGTGATCTCGGTCTGGAGCAGCTCGTGTTCGAGCTGGCTCACCGCCGCGGGGTCGTCGCCGTCGATGAAGATGTACGACGACAGCGGTCGGCCCAGCAGCGGGGTCATCACCCCGTCGGCCTGGTCGAACGTGTCCGCGACGATCGGCTCGGTCGCTCGGAGATCCTGCAGCATGTTGACGTACTGGGATCCCTGGCCGGTGAAGAGGAACGCCACCTTGGGTGCCGGCCCGCGGCCGACGAAGACGCCCTGCTGACGGAGCATGCGATAGATCGCAGGATTGCCGCTCGTGAGCGCCTTGACGGCCTTCTCCAACTTGCCGGCGAGATCGTCGGCGTCGCCGAAGTCGACGGCGAGTCGGACCGGGGCGGACCCGACGGCCGGATCGGGCCGCGACGGAGCTGGGGCGTGTCCGGAGCGGGAGTCGACCAGCGCGGCGTTCACCTGCGCGAGGAGGTCGGCGTCGTCGCGGGCACCGAGCACGAGCGCTCCGCGCGGCGGCGGCTTCGTCGGATCGAACAGAGATGGGCGTGCGCCGTCGCCGGCGGAACCGGTTCCCGCGTTGGCGATCTCTGCCGGCTGGCCGACGGAGGCGCCGGCGAACACCCGGGCCGACGGACGGTGGCGGCCCGGCACGTGCTCCTCCAGGACCATGTGGAAGTTGGTGCCGCCGAAGCCGAACGCACTCACGCCGGCCCGCCGGATCCCGGCGGGCGGCGGGGTCCACTCCCGCAGTGCGGTGTTGACGGCGAAGGGTGAGGTGTCCCAGTCGACGTTCGGGTTCGGGTCCTCGAAGTGCAGGCTCGGTGGGAGCACCTTGTCGTGGAGGCTGCGGATCATCTTGAACGCACCGGCGGCGCCGGCGGCGGCCTTGAGGTGGCCGATATTCGATTTCACCGACCCGAGCGCGACGCTCCGCGCGGGGGCGCCGGCGGTGCCGAAGACCGCGGTCAGGCTCTCGAGCTCGGTCGCGTCGCCGACCCGTGTCGACGTGCCGTGGGCCTCGACGGCGGTCACGGTCGCCGGGTCCTCTCCGGCGATCTCCCACGCACGCTTCACGGCGAGTTGCTGCCCGATCGGGTTCGGGGCGGTGATGCCCTTTCCTTTCCCGTCGCTCGACCCGGCGATCCCGAGGAGCACGGCGTACACGCGGTCGCCGTCTCGTTCGGCGTCCTCGAGCCGCTTGAGCACGAACACCGCCGCGCCCTCGCCCATGACGAAGCCGTCGGCGCCGGCGTCGAACGGACGTGTTCCGGTCGCCGAGAGGGCACCGATCTTGCAGAACTTCACGAAGGCTGCGACGCCCATGTTGCGGTCGATGCCGCCGGTCACCGCGGCGTCGAACTTGTGATCGACGAGCCCTTCCACCGCCGTGCTCATCGCTGCGAGTCCCGACGCGCAGGCGGCGTCGGTGGTGAAGTTGGGTCCGCGGAAGTTGAAGAGGTTGGCGATGCGGCCGGCCATCACGTTCGCCAACTCGCCGGGCATCGTGTCCTCGTTGATCTCGACGAAGTGGCTCAGGAAGCGCTCGCGCGTCTCGTCGAGGATGTGCTCTCGCTGTTCTGCGCCGAGTCCGGCGAACGACTCGGAGGCCTCGAGGTCGCGGAGGATGTCGGGAAGCTCGATGCGCAGGTTGGTCTGGTAGTGCTTCTCACCCCCGATGGCGTTGCCGAGGATCACCGCCACGTTGTCGGGGTCGACGTTCCAGTCGGGCCAGCCGGCGTCGATCAGTGCCGAGCGCGCCGCGCTGATCGCCCACCGCTGTCCGTCGTCCATCTGCTCGGCGACCTTCGGCGGGATCGGCATCTTCCACCGGATCGGATCCCACGGGAACTCGCGGACCCAGCCACCGATCTTCGAGTACGTCTTGTCGGGGACGGCGTGGTCGTCGGAGAAGTAGAGCGACGGGTCCCATCGCTCGGGCGGCACGTCGGAGATCGAGTACCGGCCTCCGGTGAGGTTCGCCCAGAACGCATCGGCGTCGGGCGCGTCGGGCATGATCGCTCCGACACCGACGACAGCGATCGGTGAGGTGTGGACCGCAGAGTTGTCAGACATCGTTCTCGGCTCCATTCGGGTGAACGAGTTCGTGGTGTGAACGTCGCCGGAGCGACGTTGTTTGTCCGGGCGTCCGTGCGCGACGTCAGTCGGAGAGGACGCCCGGGAGTGACGTCATCCGGCGCGGCCGTAGAGGACGTCGGCGACCTGGTCCATGTCGGCGACGAGTCCGGCCTGGGCAGCTCGGATCTCGTCGTGCGAGATGGTGGCGAGCAGGGGACCGACGTCGGCGCTCCCCGGAGCGATCGAGCCGGCCACCCACCGGACGCCCTCCTGCCCGACCTTCTGGGCCGCCTCGCGTGCGAACACCCGGCTCATCGCGGCGAGCGCCGGAGCGTCGAAGCGGTCGGGGCTCTTCTCGTGGGAGGTCCCGGCGAGCGCGTCGGCGGCCCGGCGGGCGAAGGACTCCGCGCACTCGGTGTGCGTGATGAGTTCGCCGAGTCGGAACAGGACGTGCTGGTGCCGTGTCAGTCGGGCGGTGCGACAGGCATCGAGGACGGCGGCGAGCGACTCGGCCGCGAGCGCGGCGTGGTCGGCGCCGACGTCGGGACGGCTCGCGTGGAGCGTCCGCAACGCAGCGGCGCGGTCGCGGTAGTAGGCCCCGGCCGACTTGAGGTGGTGCTGCCAGCGGTCGCGGGCGATGGTCATCTCCATGATCTCCGAGGTGCCCTCGTAGATGGTGGTGATCCGGACGTCGCGCTTGATCTTCTCGACGACGTACTCACGGGTGTAGCCGTATCCGCCGTGCGCCTGGATCGCTGCGTCGGCCGCGGCGTTGCCGGCCTCGGTCGCCATCAACTTGGCGATCGCACCCTCGGTGTTCATGGCGCCGTTCTCGCCGAGTCCTCGGTCGATCTTGTCCGCCGACTCCTCGATGTAGCTCCGGGCGGCCTCGAGACGGATCGCGTGAGGCACGATCAGCTTGTGGGTGAAGCCCTGCTTCTCGGCGAGCGGCGCGCCGCCCTGATGTCGCTCGAGCGAGTACTCGATCGCCCGGTCGAGTGCCTCCCAGCCGCCGCCGAGGCCGAACGCCGCGACCATGACGCGCGTGTAGCCGAACACCTGCTGGGCCTGGATGAGCCCCTTGCCCTCCTCGCCGCCGATCAGGTGGTCGGCCGGCACCTCGACGTCGTCGAGGAAGAGGGCGGCGGTGTTCGACAGGCGGATGCCGTGCTTGTCCTCGGGTTGAGCGGCCGAGAAGCCGGGCGTGTCCTTCGGGACGACGAACCACGACGGGCCCTCCGGCGTCAGTGCCAACACGGTGATCATGTCCGCGATCGAGCCGTTCGAGATCCACTGCTTTCGGCCGTTGATGCGGTAGCCGGTGATGACGCCGTCGTCCTCGACCCGGGCGGCCGTCGTCTTCATCGCGCCGAGGTCGCTGCCGGCATCGGGCTCGGTCGCGCCGTAGGCGAACACGACCCCCTCCTCGGCGATCGCCCGCAACCAGCGCTGGCGCTGGTCGTCGGTCGCGCCGACGAGGATCGGGTCGCTTCCCAGGAAGGTGGCGAACACCGCCGTCGCGAGCCCGATGTCGTGTCGCGCCATCACTTCGCAGATCCGGTACGAGTCGAATGCTCCGCCGTCCATCCCGCCGTACGCCTCGGGGACGAACACCAGCTGCACGCCGAGTTGGTTCGGGTCGGACATCGCCCGGACGAGGTCCTCGGGGCACACGTCCTCGTGGTCGAGCTCGAGTTGCCGTTTCGGCGTCAGCTCGTGGTCGACGAACTCACCGAGTGCATCGAGCATCATCAGCAGGGTGTCGGTGTCGAGGCCGGCGCCACCGACGTGACCGGAGACCATCGTCATGGGAACTGCTCCTGTTGGAGATGTGATCGAGTGCTTGTCGAACGTACGTGAGCCTCGTCACATCGGACACAGGCTTAGGTCCCATGGATTCGGGTGTGCCGCCCCGCGATCCCTCCGCACTGCGCGTCCCTGCAAGCCGTCCGAACCGCCTCGCCGCGGGTGACGACCGACACGCCCCGGTCTAGCGTCGCGTCATGACGAAGATCATCGACATCGAAGGCATCGGCCCCGTCTACGCGAAGAAGCTCGCGTCTGCCGGCGTCAGCACGACGGGAGCGCTGCTCACGACCGCGGCGACCGCCGCCGGGCGCAAGGATCTCGCAGCACGCGCCGACGTCACGACGAACCAGGTCCTCGAGTGGGTCAACCGCGCCGACCTGATGCGGATCAAGGGAGTGGGCACCCAGTACAGCGATCTGCTCGAGGCGTCGGGCGTCGACACCGTGGTCGAGCTCGCCCAGCGCAACGCCGAGAACCTGTGCGCCAAGATGGCCGAGGTCAACGCCGAGAAGAACCTCGTGCGCCAGGTGCCCGGCCTCGACCAGGTCACGTCGTGGGTGGCGCAGGCGGGTGACCTTCCCCGCGTCCTGACCTACTAGCCCCGGCCTCGCTGTCCGACTGCGCCCGTGCCGGAAGCGGACGGTGAATCGACGGTGGGGTGACGTCCGGAACCCGCCGCAGAGCGCGTACCGTCGCGTTCGACGGTGGGCGCCCGGCTCGCCTCGAACACCATGTCCTCACTGCCGCCACCGTCGGGGCGTCCGGCGACGATGTTCCCTCGCCCGGATCCGTGGGTCGAGCAGGCGCGTCGGGCGGCCGAGCATCGGGCCCGCCGACGCCGACGCCGGCTCCGCTGGATGGTTCCGGCCGCAGCGGCGGTCGTCGTCGCCGGTGGGGTCGCTGCATGGGTGGGGCTGACCGGCGGGACCGGCGACGCTGGATCGGAGGTCCTGTCGTCGCCGGCCACGACCTCCGTCACGACCACGACGGTGGCTCCCACCACCAGCGTCGCACCGGCGAGTACGACGCTGCCGCCCGAGGCACTCGTCGAGGTCGACGAGGTGTGGTTGGTCGATCGGGGAGACGGCCGATTCGACTGGGGAGTGGCCATCGCCGTGCCCGACGGTGCTCCGAATCGATCCGGTGTCGTCGTCGACGTCCGGTTGCTGGCGGACGACGGAGCGACGGTCGACGAGCAGGTCACGACCCTCGACGGGATCTCGGCGACGCCGACCGCCGTCGTCGGTGTGCACGACGCAGGCGATGCCGAACCCGTCCGCATCGAGTTCGACGTCACCGTCGGTGCTGCGTCCGACCAGGTGGGGCCGGCCGGACTGCTGGAGGTGCGAGCGGTCGAGTACGACGAGTCGGCCGGGACCGTCGACGGCCGGGTTCGGTCGTCGGCTGTCGCCGAGGTGACCGGCGTCGAGATGGTGCTCGTATGGCGTGACGACGAGACGGTCACGGACGACCGGGCCCCGATCGTGGCGGTCGCGACGTACCAGGTCGAGCGGATCCGACCAGGGGTCGACGCCCTCTTCTCGATCGATCTCGCGGCCCTCGACGCCCCCGCCCGTGTCCCCGACGACGTCCTCTGGATGCCGACGATCGACCCCTGAGCTTGCCGACTCGTGGTGCTTCCGGCGAGTGCCGAGGTGGCGGTGGTGCTTCCCCTGGGACTCGAACCCAGAACCACTGGATGAAGACGTCCCCGGCGACGGCCGAGTGCGGTGAGTGCTTCCCCTGGGACTCGAACCCAGAACCAATGGATTAAGAGTCCACTGCTCTGCCAATTGAGCTAGAGAAGCGAGCGCCCGGCAGGCTATCGGCGTGTCCGCCGACGCCCACCGGGCTCGCGACGCATCGCTGCGCTGGGTGGCCAAGGGGACTTGAACCCCCAACCGCCAGGATCACAACCTGGTGCTCTACCGATTGAGCTATGACCACCATGTGCCGGTCGGCGAGCCGCCCGGTCCCCTCCGACGGGTGTCGGTGAGGCGCAACAGTCTGCCAGTGGCGGCGCCGTTCGCCACCCCCGATTCACCGGGTCGCAGGCAGGTCGCCGGAGCCTGGTCAGCGGGTCCAGCGCTGGGGTTCGCGGTAGCGGCTCGTGGCGAGAGGCGTCGATCGGGCGCGGCGTTGGCGGAGTCCGCTGGTTCCGAAGTACGCGAGCGCACCGACGCCGATGCTCACCAGCGCGAACACGAAGGTGAACGGCAACATGCGGCGCGCCAGACGCGGGAACACTCCGGTCCAGGTGTCGTCGGAGAGCGCGGGGAAGACCGTCGCCGGGACCAGGAAGCCGAAGATGATGAGTCCCGCAGCGGTGGCAGCGGCTCCGACCGCGAACGCGAACGTGAACTCGCCCTGTTCGCTGCGCATCAGCAGGCCGGCGGCAGCGAGCAGCACGAAGGCGGCGAGGCTGCCGAGTCCGACCCAGCGGGCTCCCGTGTTGATCGCCGAGATGAGGCCCACCTCCTCGACCGGCAGGGTGATGTCGGGCTGCAGCGCGACGTTCTCGTTACGCACGATCTGGACCTGCTCGGCGGCGGTGATGACCACGGGCTCGTCGCGCTCGCCGATCGTGCGTGCATGGGCGTCGGCGACGAAGACGCGCATCTCGCGGGCTCCCGCTCGGATGCGGGCGATCGACTCGATGAAGTCGGCGAGCTCGGTCGCCGAGACGCCGATGACGGGCGCATCGACGCTGGCGACCAGGTTGGCCACCTCCTCGCGGATGTTCTCGTCACCGAGGATGGCGGAGGCGTTGTCGGTCGATGCGCTCGGGCTGAACGCGACCCGATCCATCCAGAACATGGACGCGGCCAGAGCGAAGCAGGCACCTGCAGCGAGCAGGAGGAGTCCGCCGAGCGAGCGCCGCACCGGACGAGTCTGCCAAATCGGTCCCTACCCTTCCCAGCATGGTCGAGCCGCTCCGCCCC